>JAGNHB010000030.1 GCA_018001935.1 Acidobacteriota bacterium | reverse complement strand
GGAACCCCTGCCCCCCATGGCCGTCCCGCCGCCCGCCTACGCCTCGGCGCCCCCGGCGGCAGCGGCGCCGAAACCCGCGCCGAAGCCGGTCCAGCCTCCCCAGCCGGCCCCCCCCGTCTTCCGCCCGCCGGCACCGGCCGCTCCGGAGCCCGAGTATGCGGCGGCACCGGTCCCGGCAGCCCCGCGGCCCGTTGCCCCCGCCGCTCCCCCGGCCCCCGCCCCGGCGGCCCGCACGCCCATGCCCGAACCGCCCCTGGCGCCCTTTGCACCGCCCATCCCCGCCCCGCCGCCCGGGGCGCCCCTGTTCCCCCTGGCGGCGGAACCGGACGGGGAACTGACCGCCGGCGACGGGTCGTTCACCAAGCCGACCCTTCCCATCGAGTCCATCCCCCGGCCGATGCTCCGCCCCCGAACCCGCCAGTGCCCGGCCTGCAAATCGCTCATGGAGGACCCCGACTCGCTGAAGTGCGCCGTGTGCGGTTTCGAGCAGTCCCCCGAGGAAGCGGGGCCGCCCACGCGCTGCCCGCGCTGCGACGCGGACGTGCCCTCCAACTCGAGGTTCTGCAATCACTGCGGGTCCACCCTCCTCCCGGAGGCGCCGATCCAGCCCCTCGTCCCGGCCCCCCCCGGGTCGGAGGAACCCCCACCCCCGGAAGACGCCCCCCCGGTTCGCCCGAGGCTCATCACGTACTCCGCGGAGGGCGAGAAGGAGATTTTTCCCATCCAGAAACCCCGGGTGAGGATCGGCCGCGCCGCGGAGAACGAGATCGCCTTCCCCGGCGAGAAAGCCATCTCCCACCGCCATTGCGAGATCTACCAGGAGAACGGCTGTTTCTTCATCCGGGACCTCGGAAGCACCAACGGCGTCTACGTCAACAACGAGAAGACGGAGATGAGCCCCCTCTCCGACGGCGACAAGATCAAGCTGGGATTCAAGGTCTTTCGTTTCACCCTGTGACGTCGGCCTTTCGTATCCCCTGGCCGCATCCCTGGCTATCTATTTTTCTTTGCGAGCTTTGCGCCTTCGCGAGGTCAAGACCCGGAGGAGAACGCAAGAAGACCCCCTGCTTTTTATCTTGACAGAGGCGTCCACCTCGGCGAAGAGGGGACTTTCACCAACACACTCTCCGGCCCCGGCATCATCACCTTGGGCAACAGTCCCATCCCAACCCTTGGGGATTGGGGCCTCATCTCTCTGGTGGTGCTTCTGGGTGCGGCGGCGGTGCTGGCCCTCCGCTCCGGGCGGGCCGTCTGACGCAGCGCCTGGGCGACCAACCGGGGGACGGGAATCCGCGGAACAGGCGGAAAGCCCGTCCCTGACCCGGCACCCCGGCCGCCCCCCGGGCGATCATTCCGCCAGCATGCGGCGGAAGCGCTCCAGGCGGTCGGTGATCTCGGGGAACGTCAAGCGGCGGACCCGTTCCACCGAAAAATCCTCCACGTTGAAGGAAGCCATCACGGTGCCGTACCGGAGGGCGAGACCGAAATCCCGCCGGTCCATCCTGCCCTGCGAGGCGATGTAACCCATGAAGCCGCCGGCGAAGCTGTCCCCGGCGCCGGTGGTGTCACGGGCTTCCTCCACCGGGAAGGCGGGGAGAAGCCGCACCTCGTCCTCGAAAAAGCCGGCGGCCCCGTACTCCCCCCGCTTGATGACCAGCGCTTTCGGCCCCATGGAACGGATCTTCGCCGCGGCCCTGAGCAGGTTGCGCTCCCCGGAGAGCATGCGGGCCTCCCCGTCGTTGATGAAGAGGATGTCCACGCGCCGGAGCGCCGCCACGAGGGCGTCCAGCTTGAGGTTGATCCAGAGGTTCATGGTGTCCAGGCCGACGACGGCGGGCTTTTTCATCTGGTCCAGGACGTGGATCTGGAGGTCGGGGTCGATGTTGCCCAGGAAGACCACGGGGGTGCTCCGGAAATCGGGGTGGATCTCCGGCCGGAAGTCGGCGAAGACGTTCAGCTCCGTCGCGAGGGTCTCGGCCTCGTTGATGTTGTTGTAGACCCCTTTCCAGAAGAAGGATTTCCCCTTCTCCCGGCGGATCTGCCGGGTGTCGATCCCCTTCTCGTGGAAGAGGGCGAACTCCCGTTCCGTGAAGTCCTCCCCCACGACGCCCACCACCGCCGTGTCGGCGAAATAGCTGGCACAGAGGCTGAAGTAGGTGGCCGAGCCCCCCACCGCTCGTTCCACTTCCCCGAAGGGGGTTTTGACGCTGTCGAAGGCGACGGATCCGATGGCGATCAGTTTCAAGGTACTCCTCCCGTAACGGTTTACTCGGCCACGAACGCCCCGTGGGGGCAGATCTCGATGCAGCGCCCGCAGCGGGCGCAGGTGATCGGGTTGATGGAGATGTTGCGGTCCGCGTCGGCCGAAATGGCCGGGCACTCGAAGTTTCGCACGCAGTGTAGGCAACGCCGGCACTTTTCCGGGTCCACCCGCACGGTGAAGGCTTTGGGGATGGCGCCCTTCCGGTCGTTGATCACGCAAGGGTGACGGGCGATGACCACCGCGGGGCCCCCGTCGGGTGCGAGGGTGTGGGCGTGGGCCGCCTTCAGCGCCTCGAGGGTGGCCGGGATGTCGTAGGGGTCCACCGGCCGGATGAACCGAACGCCGCAACCCGTCACGGCCTCCTCGATGGAGAGGGCCACCCCCCGGGAGCCGTCCGCCCGGACCCCGGTGGTGACGGCGGGCTGCATCCCCGTCATGGCGGTCACCGCGTTGTCGAGGATGACGACGAGGATGCGGATGTCGTTGTAAACGGCGTTGACCAACTGGGGAAGCCCGGAGTGGAAGAAGGTGGAGTCGCCGATGGTGGAGACGACGGGCTGCTCGAGGCCGTCCTTCCCGTAAGCCTGGCGGAGCCCCATGGCGAGGCCGATGGACGCCCCCATGACCAGGACGGTGTCCACGGCCTTGAGGTTGATCCCCAGGGTGTAGCACCCGATGTCGCTGCAGTAGATTCCCTTGGGGAAGGCTTTGCGGATGGCGTAGAACGAGTTCCGGTGGGGGCATCCCGGGCACAGGGTCGGCCGCCGCATGTCCCGCTGGAAGTCCCCCGGGACCTCGAGGGTGGTGGAACGCGCCTCCAGGCCCAGGAAACGGCAGAGGAGCTGCTCCACCCGGGCCCCGTCCAGTTCCCCCTCCTCGGGGACCGCCCCGTTGAGACGGCCGTCGAGCCGCGTCTTGTCGGGAAGCTGCATCTCGATGACCGACGTGGTCTCCTCGAGGACCAGGACGCGGTCGAAACGCGCGGCGAACGCCGCCACGCGCTCCACGGGGAGCGGGAACGGCAGCCCGACGTGCAGAACGGGCAGGTTGAGCCCGCGAGCGGCGGCGAAGTCCTTCACGATCCCCCGGAGCACCCCCCCGGCAACGATGCCCCGGCTTCCCTCGCCCGTGTCCTCGGCCATCACGCGATCGTCCCCGGCGAGGTCGGCGGCGAGGGTCCTGAGCTTCCCGTTCAGTTCACGGTGGAGCCGGTAACGGAACTTGGGGGTGGCGGCCCAGCGCTCGACGTCCCTGACGAAGGCCGACGGTCGCGCCTCGAAACCGACGGGGGGCAGGTCCACGTCCTGCCGGGAGTGGCAGACCCGCAGCGAGGGGCGAAGGATGACGGGGACCCCGTAGGTCTCGGAAAGCTCGAGCCCGAACCGGGCGTAGGCGAGCGCCTCCCCGGGGGTTGCGGGGTCGAGCACGGGCACCTTGGCGAACATGCCGAAAAAGCGGGTGTCCTGCTCCGTCTGGGAGGAGTGGGGCCCCGGGTCGTCGGCGCTGATGATGAGAAAGCCGCCCTTGCAGCCGGTGTAGGCGGCGCTGGTGAGGGCGTCCGCGGCGACGTTGAGCCCGACCTGCTTCATGACCACGGCGCTCCGCTTGCCGGCGTAGGAGGCCCCCAGGGCCACCTGGAAGGCCACCATTTCGTTGATGGACCACTCGGCGACGGCGGGTGAGCCGGTCTCCTTCGTGAAACCGACGAAAGCGGGCAGGACCTCCGAACTGGGGGTGCCGGGGTAGGAGGCGAGCACCTCGCACCCGCCGAGGAGCAGTCCCCATGCGATGGCCTCGTTGCCCAGAAGGACGCGCTTTTCCATGATGTGTCCCCTTTCGTCGGATTTCGGCACCCGGTGCGGGTCGGTCAGAGGGGCATTTTTCCTGTTTCAGCGGGTCAAGTCAAGGGGTTTGTCGTTCGGGGGGAAGGTGCGAATGGTGTGAAAGGTGCGAAAGGTGTGAAAGGTGCGAAAGGTGTGAACGGTGCGAACGGTGTGAACGGTGCGAACGGTGTGAAAGGTGCGAAAGGTGTGAACGGTGGGAACGACGTGAACGTTGTGAACGGTGCGAACGGAACTCTGACGCGTCACTGCCGCCCCGAGCAATTCGCCCTTCCCCTCCCCCGCCGGATCGGATAGAATGCGCTTTTTGCAATCGAGTTCCCGGGAGGAAGAGATGAAGCAGTTGATCGTCACCATCCTGTTCGTTTTCGGCCTGTCGCTTGCGGCCTCCGCCACTGCCACCCCGCCATCCGGAGACGGCGGGCATCCCCCGGTCACGGCGGACCCGCCGACGGCTTCGGCCGCGGAGCCGCCCGCGGCCGGGGAAGGCCCGACGACGCCTTCGACTGCGGAGCCGCCTGTGGTCAAGGCGGACCTCACCCGCCCCGGCACGTACACCGCCGGCAAGTGGAAGTACACCCTCAAGCACGAGACCATGGGCCGCGACACGGAAAAGAGCGTGGGGACCCTTTTCTACGACGGAAAGGCTCTCGACCTCAAGCCCAATGTCAACGACTACGTCCGCACGCCGTGGGGCCCGCTCTACTGGGTCGGCAAGCGCCTGATGACCTGGGGCCCGAACGGCTGGATGGTCCAGCCGGCCGAGGGCGAGAAGCGGATCGGCCGCGAGGTCTCCGTGGCCGGTGTCCCCGTGGAGGAAGCGCAGCAGCTCCCCATCGTCACCGGCACCGCGGGGGAGATCGCCCTGGGCAAGGAGGCGTGCGGGGACTACGTCGAGGCCGTGATCGGGCAGGTCATCACCATCCGCCTCCCCGGCAACCCCACCACGGGCTACGAGTGGCAGGCCCTCCCCCCCGACCACGCCGCCGTGATCCCCATCGGACCCGTCGAGTACCACAAGGACGCCGGGGACGGAAAAGCCGTGGGGACGGGGGGCGCGTACGTCTTCCACTTCCGGGCCGACCGGGAGGGCGCCGCCAAGATCACGCTGCTGTACAAGCGGAACTGGGAGAAGGAAGCGGCCGAGCGTTTCACCGTCCTCGTCCGGGTTTCCCCGGGAGCGGGCCCCCGCTAGCCGAACCTGCGCCACCTACGCTACACACCGGGCGGCAGCGGTCGTCCCCCTGACGACCGCTGCGCCTCTTGCAAGTTCTGACTGGTTTCAAGGAAGCTCGGCGACGATGTCCCCAGGGCCAGGGATCGTTGCCCTGCGCGCCCTCATCCCGCCAAGGGTCAAAAAAAACGCCACGATCCTGACGCGACGAGGACGAGACGAAGGCGAGATTCGAGCGGGACGCGGGCGGGACGAAAGCGGGCGAAGGGGCGTTTCGCAACCCGCTATTTCTTGCCGTGTTGCGAATTTATCTCTCGAGAATCATGGTGCCATTCGACATCCATGTTCGCTCGGGTTCTGAAAGCAGTCAGCGCTTACCGCATCTTTTTATTGCGGTCTCGACCCACCGGACAGCTCTCGTCGTAATTATCTGAACCATCGTTTGTTACATGGTCGGTTCCGCCGGGACCGGCCGGACCGGGACCCCGTTTTGCAACATAATGTTGCGCTTCCTCTTTGACTCCCCCCTGCGGGAGGAGACAAAGAATACACTGTATCCATTGTTATTACGATCTATATCCGAAACACTGTGCATCACTGTGTTGCGCCCTATTGCCCGTCGGCCTCCGGACCTGGCGTGATGGGGCAGAGCCGCCGGGCGGCGGGGGAGGAACCCCGGGAATCGTGAAGGGCACGGTGGACAGGCGCCCGGGGGCAGCGGGAAGGGACAGCGACGCCACCGCTTCCCCTCCCGCCGCGCAACCGGGGACCGGGGTCCGCCCCCCGTGCCCGGAGGGGGCGGGAAGCGGCTTCCACCCGCCCCCGAAGCGAATTGGCATGTCCTTTGCTAGAAGCTGCTTCCATTTTGCCTGGAGGTTTGACATGAAGAAATACCTTTACCCCCTGTTTGCCCTGCTCGCGATCGGAGCGGCCGCGGCCGCCTCCGCTGACGACTATTTCCCCCAGGCCGAGGGGAACGCCTGGACCTACGCCATCGAAGGCGTCACGGGCGGCGCCACCGTCGAAAACCGGATCGTCGAGACGGGGACGTCAAACGGCCGTTTCTATTACAAGCACACCTTCCTCATGGGCGGCGAACTCTGGGTGACCCGAGACACGTCCGGCAACGTCCTCCACCACACCGGCGGCTACAGCCCGGCGACCCTGTTCAAGCTGGGCGCCACGTCCGGGACCACCTGGACGGTCGTCCTGTCGGGTTGCCAGAGCAACGCCACGGCGCAACTGGAGTACGTCACCGAGCCCGTGACCGTCCCCGCCGGCACCTTCCAGAACGTCCTGGCCGTCCGATACACCAACCTTCCCTGCCGCGACGCCGGCATCACCTCCCAGTTCTTCGCCCCGGGCGTCGGCCTGATCCGCGAGGAGCGCATGTCCATCGCCGGCCCGCGCATCTATGCCCTGACCGCCGCCACGATCGACGGCGAGGCCTACATCGCCCCGAACGCCGACCCCGGCACGGGCCCCGTCACCGCCGGGCTGACCCTGGACAACTACATCTACACCTCCCGCTACCGGTCCAGGGGGACCACCGAGGGCTGCGGCTACTACATCGACGTGATCGCTTCCCTGCTGGTCTCCAACGGGACCAACACCCCCCTCAACCTGAACTTCAACACCGCCCAGCGTTTCGACGTGGTGATCCGGACCGCCGCGGGCAGCTTCGTCTACCGGTGGTCCACGGGGAAGTCCTTCGCCCAGACCGCCGCGCAAGTCTCCATCGCCCCCGGCGAGAGCAAGGCCTTCGACGCGACCTTCCCCAAGAAACTCAACCCGGGGAACTACACCCTCGAGATGAACCTCACCGGCACCCCCTCCTTCACCGTGAAAGTCCCGTTCCAGGTCAGGCAGGCCCAGTGAAGGGGCCTACCCCGCCCGAAACGGTTTCTCATAGACAGTCGGGGCCTCGCGTGAGGCCCCTTTTTTTTCGGGAACGACCGGTTCGCGGGTGGGGGGGGTCAGGCCCGGCTATGCCAGGGACAGCATCCGGTCCAGGGCCAGGCGGGCGGGCCCTGCGATCGCGGCAGGGACGGAAACGACGTTCACGGGGTCCCCGGCCGCCAACCGGTCCAGGGCCTGGAGGAGGCAGCGGGGGTCGATCCGCCACATCGTGGGGCAAACCGACCCGAAGCGCGTGAGGGGGACGACCGTCCCTTGCGGGTATCGGCTCGCCAGGCGCCTGACCATGTTGAGCTCGGTCCCCACGGCCCAGCGCGTGCCCGGGGCCGTCTCCGAGACGCGCCGGAGGATCGCCTCGGTGGAGCCGGCTTCGTCCGCCGCCGCCGTCACCTCCCAGGCGCATTCGGGGTGAACGATGATCCGCCGGTCCGGCTCGGTGTTCCGGAAGTGGGTGACGTGGGTGTTCTTGAACATCTGGTGGACGGAGCAGTGCCCCTTCCAGAGGATGAGGGCGGCGGTCCGGAAGGGGTCCCAGCCCGCCCCCCGGGGCGGCGCCGCCGGGTCCCAGACGGGCATCCGCTCCAGCGGAACACCGGCCCGTGACCCGGAATATCTCCCGAGGTGCTGGTCCGGCAGGAAGAGGACGCGTTCGCCCAACCCCAGGGCGTGCTCCACCACCTTCGCCGCGTTCGAGGACGTGCAGGCGATCCCGCCGCGCTCGCCGGCGAAGGCTTTCACTTCCGCGGACGAGTTGACGTAGACCACCGGGACTGTCCGCCCCGGAAGGCCGGCATCCAGGAGTTCCCAGCAGGCCCGCACCTGGGGCAGTTGCGCCATGTCCGCCATGGAGCACCCCGCGGCCGGGTTGGGTAGGATCACCCGCTGGTGCGGAGACCGGAGGATGTCGGCGCTCTCCGCCATGAAGTGCACGCCGCAGAAGACGACCCAGCGGGCCGCCGAACGGCTCGCGGCGAACTGGGACAGTTTCAGGGAGTCCCCGGTGATGTCGGCGAAGCGGATGACCTCGTCGCGCTGGTAGTGGTGTCCCAGGATGACCAGGTCCTCCCCGAGACGGTCCCGCACCGTGCCGATCCTCCGGAGGACCTCCTCCGGGGCCAGGTTCCGGGTGTCATCGTCCAGTGCGGCCATGTCGGTTCACTTCATGGCGTGGGTCGCGACGGAGACGTTGGCGGCGCTGTCCATGGCCCGGAAGATCAGCATCCGCCCGGCCGCCCCCGCCGGATTCGCCCCGGCAGGGACCGACACCCGGAACACTTCCCGCCGGGTGTCGCAGATCCCGTCGACCGGGCCGGCGGACGTCCACTTCACCCCGCCGTCCACGGAGTACTCCGCGAGGTGGATCGGGCTCAGGGCGTCCTCGACCTCGACCTCGAAGCCCCCCCCGTCGGACCGCCCCGTTCCGGGCCGGATGACGGGGGGCGTGTTGTCGAGGGTGATGACCCGGCTCACCAGGGATTCCTCCCGGGATTGCCCGGGGAGGTTCGAGACGGCATCCGAGACGGTCAACCGGAACTGGAATCGCCCCTCGCCAAGCCGGTTGATCCCCAGGTTGAGCGTGTTTTCCCGGAGGCCGTCCTGGAGCGTCACCCACGCGTCGTTCCCGACCGTTCTCGCGGAGACGGCGTACTCGAGAACGTCGTCGTTGGGGTCGGAGGCGGTCCAGTTCATGGAGAGCGTCCCGAGCCGGTAGGCCTTGACCAGGGTCGGCAAGGCCGCGGGGCGGGTGATGGCCGACAGGAGGACGTCGGGGAAGACGAAGGAGGAGTGGTCCCCGAAGGACGGGATCCCGGTGGTGTTGGGCATGGGGGTCTGTTCCTGGAAACCGATGCCCGAGGGGTTCACCGTGAAGGCGCTCAGGCGCGGGGACTGGTTCTGCTGCAGGAAGGTGACGCCGAGGCGCTCGACCCAGGTGTCCACCGCGGCCCCGGGCAGATTCCCCTCGGGGTGGAGGACCACCTTGACCTGGAAGTACCGCGACGGGGGGACGGCGGGGACGGCGCCCGTCGCAGGGTCCAGGGGACCTGCCCACGCCGCCCAGGTGTTGTCGGGCTCCGGGGAGTTGCCACAGCGGAACCAGAACGCGAAGCGTCCCGGCGGCACGGCCGCGGGCAGCTGGGCGGTGAGGGCCCCGAACGTCGCCGGGAAACCGGCGTCACCCACGTCGGAAACGTATTCCCCCTTCTCGTCGGGTTTGCGAAGGAGGTGGTAACCCTTGCCCGCGTTGCTGGTGAAAAGGGCGATCGCCTCCCCGTGGGGAACCATGGCGGTCACCTGCTCCTGGCCGGTCTCCACCAGGACCCCGTAGGGCCGGTTGTCCCGGATGAGCAGGATGCGGCCGCGGTCGCCGGTCCCGAGGTAGGCGTCGCCGCCTTCGTCCACCGCCACGGAAAAGGCCCTGAACTCGGGGGACGACCACAGCACCCGGACGTTGAGCCCCGGGTCCAGCTGGTACAGCCCGCTCACCGCCGGCTTGGCGGCGCCGTACCCCAGGGCCAGGTAATCGTCCATCCCCACTTTCTTCCGCTTCCGCGGCGTCAGCTGGTACGTGCTCGAAAAGGGGTCCGTGGCGCTGTCGACGGTGGTGACGGCGTCGTCGGCGTCCGTCCCGACCCCGAGCACGAGGAGATTCCCGTAGCGGTCGCGGACCAGCTGGCGAACTTCCCCGTGCGGGGCGTCGAAAAGGGTGGCTGCCTTGCCGTCCGGGGCGATCCGGAGCACGAGGCCGCTGGGGGCTGTCCCGGCCAGGAGGTTTCCGTCCGGGTCGAAGACGAGGGACAGGATGTGGGTCTCCGGGGAGTCGTAGAACAGCTCGGCCTTGCCGTCCCGGAAGCGGTAGATCTTCCCGTCGGTTCCGGTCCCGGCGTAGAGGGTGCCCTGCCGGTCGACGGCCAGCGACCAGGCATACTTCGCGTCGAGGCCGGCGAGGGCCTCGCCTTTCCCGCCCGGGGTCACCCGGTAGACCTTCCCGGCCGTGCCCGCGGCGACGTAGACCTCGTCCCCGGGGCCCTGGGCCAGGGCGAAGACGTCGGGCTCCTCGGCGTCGAAGAACACCTCCGCCTTCCCCGCGGCGTCGATCCGGTAAACCTTCCCCTCGTGACCCGTCCCGGCCAGGAGGTTGCCCTTCGCGTCCCGCATGGCGCAGAGGACGAACGGCGTCCCGGCATCCCATCGTTCCTGGAGCGTCGGGGCCGGCACGAGGCGGCCGTCGTACGTGATGGAGACCCCCGAAGCCTTGCCGTCGAGGAATTCCTCGTAGGTGTCCGCCAGCCAGCTTTTCGGGCGGACCGCCAGGACCGTCGCCAGGGACAGGCCCATCAGGATGGTGCAGAGGATGGTGCAGCGAAACGTCATCGTTGGTCTCCTTCAGCGGGGTTCAACCATCACCTGGAAGGTCTTGAAGCCGGTGACGGCGTAGGGCTTGTTTCCGAGGTTCTGCTCGTAGAAGTGCACGTACTTGACGGGGGAGGGGGCGCCTCCCAGCCGCGGCCCCTTGAAGATCTCCAGCATCGAGGGCGGGAGGGCCGGGAAATCCTTGCCGTGGGTGAAGATCCCCTCCCCTTTCCGGTACATCTTGACATAGAGGGTCCCGTCCTGCCGGAACTGCTTCAGGACGCGGATCAACTGGGCCGCGTCGGTGACCAGGAACAGCCCGGGCTCGAGCTGCTGTTCGAGCTGGGTCAGGTTGGTCCCGTCGCCCACGTAGATCTGGATGGGCCCGGGCGGGGTGTCCTCCGGGATGGCCACCGAGAACTGCTCCTCCTCGGGGGTCCCGTCCGGTCGCCTCAGCGTGACGTGGAAACGAAGCGCTTCCCCCGGCTTCACCCGGACTTTCGAAACCCATGCCTGGTCCAGCCGGGCCACGGAGAGTTCCTCCCGCATCCGGGCGAAGACACAGATCCGCTCGATGTCGATCCCGGAGAACCCGAACAGCATGAGGTACTGCACCGGGACGGCCACGTAAGCCGCGGCCAGGGCCGGGGTGAGGTTGGCCTGGCAGAAGATGTTCCGGAGGTGGATCTCCTCCCCGCCCTTCAGGAAGATGTCCGTGGACACCTCGATGGTCTCCCAGCCGAGGACGCGCTCCTCGACGGTCAGGAAATTCTGTACGCCCAGGCTGATCAGGAGGGGGGTCAGCTGCCGGTCCCGCGCCGTCTCGAATCGGTACTTGAGGCTCTTTCCCCTCGAATTGAGGAGGGACAGCTCGACGGGGACCATGCGGGGGGCCTCGCCCAGGGTCCCCTGGATCCCGATGGTGCGGTCCTGGCGGATCACCCCGATGGGCGCCCCGGTGGTGAAAAACTTGAAGGACGTGCTCAGGGTCGGAACCACGGTGATGACCTCGGAGGCGTGGAGCGGGAACTCGGTCCCCCCCGTGGACATGAAGGGGTGTCCGAAGGCGTAGATCGTCTTCCCGTCGACCTCCGTCACCGTCCCGCCCGCACCCACCTGGAGATCGCCCCGGATCATGCAGGCCACGACGCTCGACCCCGGCACGGTCGGGGGAGGCTCGCCGCCGGGAGTCGCCCCCGCCACCGAGAGGGCGGCGCCGGCCTGCGGCTCGAACCCGAGGGGGGACAGGAGGTCCCCGAACGCCTTCAGCCCCGCGGGGGTGGCGCCGGAGACCCCGAGCGGGGTGGCGATGGGTCGGAATGGGCTTCCCGGCGTGAACACCCCCGGCACGTCGGCCGCGGCCTCCCGGGCCCCTTCCGGGCATTCCCCCCCTGTCAGGATGCTCTCCAGGTTCCGGCCGGTGGGGGGGACGATCCGGATCCCCTTCATGGGTTTGCCGGGGTCCTCCTCCTTCTCGAAGATCGCCCGCATCTCCTCGAAGGGCGTCACGCCGGCGATGGGCTCCTTGCAGAAGGGGAAGGCGTAGGCGAGGGCGCCCAGGAGTTTCCCGTCGACGTAGATGGGGGAACCGCTCATCCCGGAGAAGACACCGGTTTTCTCCACGGCCGGGCCGGAGAGGCGCACCACGATGATGGTCCGGCCGGCGATGATGTTGGGCATCACGCCGAGGACTTCGAAACCGAATTCCGTGAGCCCGGAGCCCAGGATGCAGGTCTTCCCCGTCCCGGTGAGCCCCGGGCGCACCTGGGACAGGGGGAAGACCTCGCTGGCCGCGGGGGCGAACACCCCCGACAGCAGGAGACACAGACCCGCCGCGCACCACCCGAACGCTGTTCTATTCATCGGTACCGTTCCTTTCCTCAGTTGGGGGATGGCCTCCGGCCCTGCGAAGCAGGACCACCGCCTGGGCCCACACGCCCTCCCGGCGCCCCGGGAACCCCAGGCCCTCGGTGGTCCCCGCCTTGATGCCCACCCGGCCCTCCTCGATCCCCAGGCAGCCGGCCACGCGGCCGATCATCCCGGGGATGTGGGGGGAGAGGCGGGGCGCCTCCGTCAGGACCACCGCGTCGATGTTCTCCACGGCCCACCCTTCCGTGCGGAGGAGGTCGCGCATGTCCTCGAGGAACTTGTGCCCCGGGCAGCCTTTCCAGGCAGCCTCGCCGGGAGGGTAGAAATACCCGATGTCCCGGCGGCCCAGCGCGCCGAGGATGGCGTCAACGAGCGCGTGAACCAGGGCGTCCGCATCCGAGTGGCCTTCGAGCCCCAGGGGGTGGGGGATTCGGACGCACCCCAGCCACAGTTCGCGGTCCGGGGCGAAGCGATGAACGTCGATTCCCATGCCGATGCGATACAAGGAAACCTCCTCCCGTCCAGAGCGGCAAGATGATAACCCGAAAACCCCGCCGGCGCCAACATAATCGCGTCAGCGGGCGGCCCGCTGCTCCCGCATCCCCGGCTGGGCGGCGTTGCCGAGGATCCGGTTGATGCGGCCGAAGATCATCTTCCCCGCCGTGGTCTGGAGGAGGCTCGTCACCACGATCTCCACGCTCTTGCCGATCAGGGTGCGCCCCTCGTCCACCACCACCATGGTGCCGTCGTCCAGGTAGGCGATCCCCTGGTTCTCCTCCTTGCCTTCCTTCAGGATCATCACCTTCATGATCTCCCCCGGGGGCACCGGGGGCTTGAGGGCGTTGGCCAGGTCGTTGATGTTGAGGACGCCGATCCCGCGGAGCTGGGCGACCTTGTTCAGGTTCAGGTCGTTGGTCATGACCTTGGCGGAAAGCTCGCGCGCCAGTTCGAGGAGTTTCATGTCCACTTCCCGGATCTCCGGGTAGTCCGTCTGCGTGAACTGCACGGTCACGTTGCCCATCTTCTGGATGCGCTGCAGGATGTCCAGGCCCCGCCTCCCCCGGGTCCGGCGGATGGAATCGGGAGAGTCGGCGATCAACTGCAGTTCCTGCAGCACGAATTGAGGGACGATCAGGGTGCCCTCGACGAAACCGGTCTCGCACAGGTCGGCGATCCGGCCGTCGATGACCACGGAGGTGTCGATGATCTTGCTGCAGCCGCCCGCGGTGCGGTCCGTCGCGAAGAGACCATCGAACGCCTTCATGTTCAGGAGGTTGCCCTTGTCCGCCCCCACCAGGAGCCCCACGTAGGCCATGAACATCATGATGGAGAGCTGGAGGAAGGTCAGGGTGGGCTTGGGGATGGACTCCATCCGGCTGAGCACCAGGGAGATGAGCGCCGCGCCCGCGATCCCCAGGATGGAGCCGATGACGGCCCCGATGAGGGTTTTCAGGCTCAAGCGGCGAATCCGGATCTCGAAGGTGATGATGGCGGCCGCCGTCAGGGCGCCGAGGGCGCCGCTCGGGGCGGGCCCGAGGGATGCCCCCGCCGGCTGCACCGCCACGGCGGCATAGGTCAGGACGGCGGCGAAAATCAGGCGAACGATCCAGGTATCCATGATGGCCTCCTTTCCCGATAAAACACATGACACCGGTTTGAAGGCCCCAAACCGGATTTCGATTCAGAGGGAAACCCTTGCGCCCGGAAACGGAATGCGGTCTAATGAGGCCGGCGACCACGCCCGAAGCTCGCAACGGATGGAGACGGAATGGCTGAAGGACACCGGGATTTCGCACTCGACCGCGCGGTGGACACCGTCCGCCGCTTCACGCTCCGCAACGGCGCGCTGTCGGCCTGGCGCACCCTCCCCGCGTCCGACGGGGATTACCGGCCCTTCCCTGACTTTATGCACCCCCGCGTCGTCGAGGCGCTGGGCCGGCAGGGGATCGCCTCGCTTTACAGCCACCAGGAGGAAGCGATTCGGCACGTCTTCGCCGGGAAGAACGTGGTGCTGGTCACGCCGACCGCCTCGGGAAAGACCCTGGCCTACAACGTCCCCGTGGTGCAGGCCGTCCTCGAGGACCCCACGGCCCGCGCCCTCTACCTCTTCCCCACCAAGGCGCTCTCCCAGGACCAGCTCTCGGGGCTCCAGTCCCTCGTCGACGGCGTCGGCGGCGGGGTGAAGACCTGCACCTACGACGGCGACACCCCGGGCGACGCCCGCCGCGCCATCCGGGAGATGGGCCACATCATCATCTCCAACCCCGACATGCTCCACCAGGCGGTCCTGCCCCACCACACGAAATGGGTCAAGCTCTTCCGCAACCTCCGCTACGTGGTCGTCGACGAGATCCACACCTACCGGGGCGTCTTCGGCTCCCACGTGGCCAACCTCTTCCGGCGACTCAAGCGGGTCTGCGCCTTCTACGGCTCCCGCCCGCAGTTCATCTGCTGCTCCGCCACCATCGCCAACCCCGCCCAGCTCGCCGAACGGCTCCTGGAGGAACCGGTGGAGCTGGTGGACCGCAACGGGGCCCCCAGCGGCGAGAAGGTCATCCTCTTCTACAACCCGCCCGTGGTGAACGCGGAGCTGGGGATCCGGCAGAGCTACATCACCGCCACCCGGAAACTGGCCACCATCCTCCTGCGGGACGGCATCTCCACCATCATCTTCGCCATGAGCCGCCTCAACGTCGAGGTTCTGGTCAAGTACCTCAAGGACGCGGTGGAGAAGCGCATCCCCGACAAGGGGCTGGTGAGGGGGTACCGGGGCGGGTACCTCCCCAACCTGCGCCGCGAGATCGAAAAGGGGCTGCGGGACGGCTCCATCCGGGGGGTGGTGGGGACCAACGCCCTGGAGCTGGGCATCGACATCGGCTCCCTCAACGCCTGCGTCATCGCCGGTTACCCCGGCTCCATCGCCGCCACCTGGCAGCAGGCGGGACGCGCGGGGCGCAAGTCGGGGCGCGCCTTCATCGCCCTGGTGGGCCGGAGCCTTCCCCTGGACCAGTTCATCATGAACCAGCCCGAGTACTTTTTCGGCCGCTCCCCCGAGCACGCCCTCATCAACCCGGACAACCCCCTGGTCCTCATGAGCCACCTCAAGTGCGCCGCCTTCGAACTGCCTTTCCGGGACGGCGAGACCCTCGGCCGCGCCGGGGTGGAGGACTACCTGCAGATGCTGGTGGAAGACGGGATTTTGCACCGCAGCTCCGGCCGGACCCACTGGATGAACCAGTCCTACCCCGCCGACGACGTCAGCCTGCGCAACATCGCCGACGGCAACTTCGTGGTCCTGGACGCCGACGACAACAACAAGGCCATCGGCGAGGTGGACTTCGACAGCGCCCCCGAGCTGATCCACAAGGACGCCGTCTACCTCTCGGAGAGCGTCCCCTACGTCGTGGAGAACCTGGATTACGAGGGGCGCAAGGCCTACGTCCGGCGGGGCGACACCGACTACTACACCGACGCCATCGTCTACACCAGCGTCCGGGTGCTGGACGAGTTCGACCACTCGGTGCAGGGGAACACCCTGTGCGAGAACGGGGAGGTCCACGTCGTCAAGGAGTTCGCCGGGTTCAAGAAGGTCCGGTTCTACACCTCGGAAAACCTGGGTTACGGGGACATCCACCTCCCCCAGCACGACCTCCACACCACCGCCTACTGGATCACGGGGCGGCCCGACGTCCTGGCGAAGCTGCCCCACTCCCGGCTCGACCTGGTGGACGGTTTCCTCGGCGCCGCCTACGCCCTGCACCACGTGGCCACCCTGCTCCTGATGTGCGACTACGGCGACCTGGGCCGCAGCGTCGGGGACCGGCACGCCCGCTGGTACGCCGCGCTGACCGCCCAGGGCAAGGGGATCTTCACTCCCGACGGCCGCCTCGACGAGGGGGACATGGCGTTCTTCGACCGCTTCGAGCCGACGCTCTTCCTCTACGACAACATCACCGGCGGCATCGGCCTGGCGGAGGACCTGGCGGGGCGCCACGACGAACTGCTGGGGCGGACGGTGGCGCTGATCCGCGCCTGTCCCTGCAAGCAGGGCTGTCCCTCCTGCGTCGGCCCGGTGAACGAGCCCGACGTCCGCACCAAGCAGGTCGCCGTCGCGGTGCTGGAGGCAATGCGGGGAACGCTTCCCGCCCCGGCGTCTCCCGGGGAAGGGGTTTAGGCTGTAGGCTGTAGGTTGTAGGCTGTAGGTTGTAGGCTGTAGGCTGTAGGCTGTAGGCTGTAGGCCCGGAGGAAATGTCGTCGGGGTCGGTATCGGTATCGGTATCGCAATCGGTATCGGTATCGCCATCGCCACCGCCCCCACCATCGCCATCGCCCACGCCCTCGAAGCTAAACCGCGGATGCAATCGCTCTCGAAACCGCCAGGGCCACCGCCCCCACCATCGCCATCGCCCACGCCCTCGAAGCTAAACCGCGGATGCAATCGCTCTCGAAACCGCCAGGGCCACCGTCATCTCCCCCCCGTCTCCATCGACGCGAAGGCCGCTTTGCGGAGTGCGGCGCGAAGGCCGCTTTGCGGAGTGCGGCGCGCAGGCTGCCGGAGCGCCGCTTTGACCGCGCCGCGCAGGCGGCCGGAGCGGCGCGGCCCCGACGCCACCCGCGCGTCTTCCGGAAAATCAAACACAGGCGCGAAGGACAAAGGGACCCAAAGGACCAAAGGGACCGAAAGGACAGGCTGAGCCGAAGCGGCAGACGGCGCCGGCGCGGCATGCGACACGAACAGGCGCTAAAGCGGTCTTCCTTTGCGAGCTTGGCGCCTTGGCGAGCGCCGACCCGGGTCTTGATCACGCCAGGGCGCAAAGAAGAACGGGTCGCCAGGGAGGCGGCCAAGGGGTCTGGACACTCGTTTTCACCGGGCAGCCACCCCGCCGGGAGAAAGCTTCCGGTAGGTTTCTCACAAAAGCACGGAGAAGCGGCGTCTCCGATTAAGCTCGAAAGGCCAAACGCCGTCTCCTTTCTCCTGTCTTTCGACCAAGGTCTCCTCAGGGCTGTCCCTTATCCGCCGACAGGCCTGAAGATCCGCGGCCTTCGTTCCGACCCCGTCCGGCGGCGGCGGGGGAAGGGTTCCCGTCGCCCCCCTCTTCGGGCCGGAGGACGATATCGACCCGGAGTTCGCCCTCCCCCGTCGGGACCAGCCCCGCCCGGGAGACCGCGTTGTAGCCGTCCAGTTCGGCGGACAGCACGTAGCTCTCGAGGAAGAGGTTCCCGAAGAGGAAATGCCCTTTCTCGTCGGTGAGCGTCTGCCGGACGACGCCCTTCCCCGCGTGGGCGAGACGGACGCGGACCCCGGCCAGGGCGTTGCCGGCCTCGTCCCTCACCTGCCCGCGGATGCTGGCGCCGAGCCCCGCCATCGCGCCGAAGACCGTGCCGGTCCACACCAGCAGGGCGAGCAGCGGGACCGCCCACCGCACCGCACCGCCCGGCTTGCCCGCCCCCCCGGCTTCCGACGGGGCGCTGACGTTGAATATCCTCTCTCCACGGGTCGGGGACATGTTACCTCCTTCGGCAAGGCGCCTGGCCGTTCTCGGGGTCTCTCCCTTTCCGGAACGTCACGCCTCCCCTCAGGATGGAGTCTATCGCGGGGGACACGGCCAGGGAACCGGGAAAAATGTCGGTTTGTGGCGGTCGGGCGCCGCGGGGGGATCGATTGCAACGAGTTCTGAAAAAAGATGTTACTTCGTATCCTCCCCGAAGCCCGCCCGGCGGGGAACCGCAGATGTCCGGTGAAGGAAGGCGAGGCAGAGGGTCGCGGCGAGGGCGGCAAGGGAGAGGGGGACCATCCACCCCCAGCCGGGGGGGTGGAACTCGAAACGGACCCGGTGCCTCCCGGCACTCACGAACACGCCCCGGAAGATGTAGTCCGCCGGGAACACGGGCGCCTCCCGGCCGTCCACCCACGCGGTCCAACCCGGGTCGTAGGCGTCCCGCAACACGAGGACACCCGCCGCGGGAGCGTCGGTCGTCACCTCGACCCGGTTGAAGCCGTCGTCGCGGATGCCGCCGGGGTAGGCGCCCTTTCCCGGGGGCCCCAAGCGCCGGGCCTCGCCCGCGAAGCGCCCCGGGACCCAGGCCAGCGCGTCCCCCGCCCCGAGCAGGGACTGCAGCGGCGGGTCACCCGGGGGCGGCGGGGCGGCGGCCGTCTTCACCACCGCCCGTCCCTGCCCGGCGTTCACCCGGTAGAGGGCATAGAGGTAAGTCGCCCCCGTGGGGTACAGCCCGATGCGCTCGAGCCCGGGGTGCTCGTGGGGGATCGGCGACAGGAGCCACCGCACGCCGGCGGCGGCGTAGAGCCGCAGCCTCGCGTCGAACGGCAGGGCGAGGCTCGCTTCCCGGAACGCGGCGGCCCCCAGCGGGTCCAGGCGGTCGAAGACGAAGTCGAAGCCGTAGCCGGCCCCCTCGGTGAACCCGGGATACGGCGTCCCCGACTGCCGAAGGGCCCGGTAGTACCAGATCAGGCTGTCGGTCTTCCCGGCGTACCGAACCCCTGTCGGAAACCCCTCCACCGCCAGCCGGGAGGCCGAAAAGCCGCCCTCCGCGGACCGGACCGCCTCCAGGATGGGGACCTTCTCGAGAAAGACCACCCGGGGCCCGAAGGGAACGGCGAAACGGTTGCCGACGACCAGTTCCGCCAGCAACAGGGCGCCGGCCAGGGGAAGGGCCCAGGGCCGGTATCCTCCCCTCCCGGGGAACAGCAGGAGCGCCGCGACCCCGGCCACGGCCAGCGCAGGGACCGGCCAGAGGGAAGCGGCCGAACTCCCGGGGACCCGGAGGGAAACCCCGACCACGGCCATGAAGAGGGCAAGCCCCAGGAGGATGGTGAACCGGCGGGGTGCGCCGCCTCCCCCTTCCCCGCCGCCGCCGGATCGTACCCGTGACAGGCCGAGGGTGGCCAGGGCCGTCCAGGCGAAGGCGGCGAAGAACATGAGCTTGTCCGGGTACCGGGCCTGGTTCAGCAGCGGCAGGCCCTGGACCCAGTTCCCCAGCAGGGGGGCCCGGGTCCCCAGGGCGAGCAGGCAGAAGGCGAGGAAGGCCGCCAGCAGCGCGAGGGCCGCCCCGCGACGGCGGCCGGACAGGGCGACCACCCCGAGGATCAGCGCGGAGGCGCCCACGAAGAGGGACACGAGGTAGGGTTCCTGCCCCTCGGTGTACTCCCCGCCCCGGTACGTCCGCTCCATCCCGAAGGAGACGGAGAACGGGTTCGGCACGAACAGGGCGTGCAACATCTTCGGGTGACGGCTGTAGAGCGCCGTCTCCGACCCGGCGTCGAGGGTCCGGGGGCTCGCGGCCAGGGTCCGCGCCCCTTCGCGCAGCAGGGGCTGCGTGATCACCCCCGCCGTCAGCAGCGCCCCCGCCAGCGCCAGGGCCAGTCGCCCCGGGCTTCCTTCGCGCCCGACACGGCCCAGGTGAATCCCCAGGCGCCCGAGGAGACCCAGGCCCAAACCGAAGGCCAGCAGCGGTTCGAACACGGTCACCGTGAGGGACAAAACCAGGGCCAGGCGGGCCGCGGGCCCGGGGCCGGGGCGCTTGAGCACCCCCTCCAGGGCGAGGCAGGCCAGGGGCGAAAGAAAAACCCAGGGCACGAGCGTCAGGAGACAGGTCAGGGACAGGGCCACGCCGCCCAGGGCGTACGCGGCGCCTCCCCACCCCGCCGCCGCCCCGTCGGCGCCCCACCGTCGCAGGAGCGCGCGGAAGGCCAGGCCGCCGAGGAAAAGGTGCAAAACGATGAAAAGGTTCAGGGCGGCCAGCGGCTCGAGAACGAAGCGGATCCAGGCCGGCGGGTAGAACAGGAGGTAGTTGGGGTTTCCGGCGGCGTTCTGGCCGAAGTTGAGGAGGGGGTTCCAGAGCGGGATCTCGCCCGATGTCCGGAAGCTGTCGGCCGTCGCCTTCCAGAGGGGGTAGTGAAAGTTGAAGAGGTCCCGGGCGAAGAGGGAGTCGGAGCCCCGGAGCACCGGGAGGAAGAGCGCGGCGAGCAGCAGTGCGAGCAGGAGGGCGAAACCGGCGCCCCGGGCCGGGGACAGCGCGCTCTCGCGCAGACCCGCCCACCGCCGGGGCGCGCCGGTCCCGAAGCCGCCGGGAATCCCCGCATCCGCCATGGGAGAGGACGCCTCCTTCATCGGTGTCCGTGCGGGACGCAGCCGGGAGTCTTCCCGCTCCCCCGGAGACCGATGCAGGGAACATAGCCGGTACCGCAGGAAAAGTCAACCGGTGTGCAGCCGTGGTTTCGGACGGGTGTCCCCCGGCAGCCCCCGGGGTTCAAGGCAAGGCCACCGCCGGCACCGCGCTGAGAAACTGCAGGGCGCCGTCGTGGAACAGCTCGTAGGCCGCGATTCCCGTGGACGAAGGCGGCGTCTCCAGCCTCAGGTAACCCCCGAACAGGTCCGGCAACCCCGGGATCACCTGGTCCAGGTAAAACACCGCCCGGTTCTTCCCCGGCAGGTGGATCACGTATTCACCCAAGGGCAGCCCCAGGCTGTTCCAGGCCGTCAGCGTCACGGGCGTCACGACCTGGCTGTCCTCGAACGTGTTGAGCACGGCCAGGCCCGTGGCGAAGCGGATCCCCGCCACCTCCCCGTTGGCGATGTGCGCCATCACCTGGCGCGGCGCCCCGCACCGCACCAGCGGCAGACAGCTCAGGAATCGCCCCTGCTCACCCGTCTCCCCGAAAACAATGCTCCCGAGCAGTTCCGCGTCTCCGTCCGGGATCACCCGAAGGTACCCCGTCACCGCCCCGCTCAGGCCGAAGAACGTTCCCACGTCGAGCCGTGCCTTTCCACCCGCCGGGATGGACACGCTCCCCGACGCCAGTTGCCCCCCCGCGTCGTCCCGCAGTTCCACCCCGGCCGTCACCGCCGCCGCCCCCGGGTTCACCAGGGACAGCTCCGAGGCGTACACCACCCCGAAGTCCCCGCTCGCCGCGTGGGGGCTGTACAGCGCCCCGCCTTCCCCCGTCACCGGCAGGGCCTCGGCGCACGCCATCGCCTGGGGGGGGCCGAAAAGCGTCGTCCCCAGCAGGCCCTGGTCGGAGCGCACCCGCAGCCAGTCGCTCTCCGACGCCCCGGGGAAAGCCGCCCCCACGTCCAGGACCTTCCGGCCAAGCCCCGACAGCAGCAGGGGAAGCGGTTCCCCCTTCGCCGCCCCGTCCGGGCCGATCAACTGCCCGCTCACCCGGGCCTCTCCCCGGTTCGGGTTCAGCAGGAGCACCGTCGTCTTCCGACCCCCCGAAACGGCCATCACCGGGAAAACCAACTCCGTCCGCGCTTCCCTCGCGTCCTGCACCCGGCCGCCGTCCACGTAGACCGTGTCCGTCCAGCGGTTCACCAGCCAGAAGCCGACCACCCCGGACGCCGTCAACCAGCAGCGCGCCCAGCGGTTCGCCAGCTCCGCCGCCGTCCCCACCACTTCCTTCACGTACCGCGCGCTCTGCGCCCCGGGCGGCAGCACCACCGTCCCGGCCCCCTTCACTGCGCCGGTCAGGTCGTCGTACACCTCCGCCGTCAGTAGCGCCTCCGTGCTCCCCGTGTTCACCACGCCGAAGGACAGTTCCAGGCTCTGCGGCAGGTTCCAGACGCCCGTGTCCCGCAGCTGGAGCATCGCCACCCCCTGCTCAGACGACACCCCGCCCACGGTGGTCCCCGCCGCCAGGGCCAGGACCCCGTCGGGCTGGAGGGTCGCCGTGCCGTTCAGCGGGTCGGCCAGCACGTTCCCCGCCGTCGCCAGGTCCGCCGTCCGCGTCAGCGTCCCCGACGCATCCGTCGTGCACAGCGCCAGCGTGGCGTCGTCCGAAAAACCCACCAGCACGTCCGCCCCGTTTATCCCGTCGAAGTTCTCCACTTGCAGGGCCGCCGGCGTGGACGTGAACACGATCGACGACGAGGCCCCCGCGCCGAAAATCCCGCCGGGCTGGGACAGGAACGCGTTGAGGGCCTTGTCCGCCGCGGTCAGCACCACCAGGTCCTTCCGTCCGTCCCGGTTGAAGTCCCCCGACCCCAGGTCCACCGGCGCCGCCGCCAGCGACAGCCCCGCCGGCGCCATGAAGAGACCCGCCCCGTCGTTCAGCAGGACCGCGAGCGCGGGCGTCGCCACCCGCGCCACCGCCGCGTCCGTCCAGCCATCACCGTCGAAATCCCCCAGCGTCAGCCACCGCGGGTCGTTCCCCGTCGCGTAGTGCCGCGCCGTCGCGAACTTCGGCCCCGACATCACCGTCAGGCAGCCGCCCGCCGGGTCGGTGAAGAGGTATTCCTTCTGAAGGTCCCGGTTCACGTCCGCCAGCACGGCTTCCCCCGGCGTCCCCGCCAGCCGGGCCGTCCACGCCGCCCGCGGTTTGCCGCCCTTTGGGGCCGCGCCGAACACCTCCGCCCACGGGTACACGTGGAGCACCCCCGCCGTGTCCGACACCAGCACATCCGGGCGGCCGTCCCCCGTCACGTCCCCCAGGGTCACCGTCACCGGCGCCACCGGCGTCAGGTCCAGCGTCTCGTACTCCGGCCACGTTCCGTCCGCCCGGCCGCAGGCCCAGTGAAGCAGCCGCGGCGCCTGGTCCACCGAGACCATGTCCAGGTACCCGTCGCCGTTGACGTCGGCGGTGTCCAGTGACGTCAGCGACGGCGCCACCGCCGAGGCGCCGCCCCCCGCCTTCCCGGCCTCCTGGGTGAACAGGCTGGGGCACGACGGCGCGATGGCCACCCCGGCTGGAGCCCAGTCCCGTTGCCGGAAGGCGCACAGCGACACCGGGAAATGCCCGTCCACCCCGAAGGCGAAGTCCGTCAGGTCCGCGAAAAACAGCGTGGTGTACTGGGCGTGCTGCCCCGCCGGCCCCAGGTTGCTCGACCCGTTCGGGGGCCACACCCCCGTGCCCAGGCCGAGGGTGAAGCCCAGGAAGCGGTTGGGCTGCGAGGGAGCCCATCCCGACGTGCTCTCGGTGACCCGGACCCACAGCGCGTGCTCCCCCGCCACGTAGCGCAACAGCTGCACCGCGTGCTCGCCGATCCCCGCAGGGACGGGCGTCCCCGTCGCCTGCGGGCGGTCGTTCCCCGTCAGCATGTACTCCGACACCGCCAGGTCCCGCACCGTGAAGCCCCCCTGGGCGAGCGGGGCGTCGGTGTCGGTCCAGCCGTCCGCCAGGGTCTGGCTCAGGGCGGCCCCCGCCGGCAGCGACACCTGGATCACCGCCGGGTTCGCCGCCGTGACGTGGGCGAGCGCCTCCGGCGGCACGGCGAAGGTCAGGTAGCTGGCCGGCAGCACCTGCGCCCCCCCGCCCGGCTCCACGTGGCCCTGCTGCGCCGGGTCGTGGTAGACCGTGAGGGTGCCGGACGGCGGCGGCGAGGCGGGGACCTCCACCACCGGGCTCCAGTCGCTGTAGCGCCAGTTCGGGTTGAACTCGATCGGTTCGCAGTAGCTCCGGATCCGGTAATACCGCGTCTCTTCCGAGCAGGCGCAGCGGGACGTCGCATTCACGCCGTGGTTGTCGAAGGATTCGAATGGAGTGAACGGACCGCCCTGGGAGAGCGCTTGTTCGATCTCATACCCTGTCACACCGCCCTGGTAAGGATGCGCGACCCAGGCCAGCCGAACAAAATTCCCGCTGGCCGTCTCCGTATGAAAGCCTGCGGGCGGGATAGTCTCCCAGCCGTACCAATCTCCCTGGCCGGAGAAACTGTTGATAAAAGCGTACACAGCCGGATCGTTGGAGTACAGAGCGTTCCAATACAGGCCCAGGCCCTGCAGGTTGGAGAGCTGCACCAGGGTCGCGGGCACCGGCCCCTGCAGGGCATTGCTGTCCAGGCCGAGGACGCGAAGCCCGGTCATCCCGCCGATTTCCGGGGGGAGCGGCCCCGTCAGGCGGTTGTGATCGATGCGCACATCCTGCAGCCACGTCATCTGACCCAACTCGGGCGGAAGGGGGCCGCTCAGCTGATTCCAGCCGAGGTTGATCTGTTTCGCATTCGTCAGTTGGGCCAAGCCGGGCGGGACCGTCCCCGAGAACTCGTTGGAAGCGAGGTTCAAGGTCTCGAGGGAGCCCAGCTGCGCGATCGTGACGGGAATGTCGCCGGACAACCGGTTGTGGTCCAGGGACAGCCACAGCAGCTTGTCCAGGTTCCCGAGACTCGACGGGAGGGGGCCGCTCAACTGGTTATAGCTCAGAACGATTGAACCCAGCTCGGTCAGATCGCCGAAGGAAACCGGAATGCTCCCCGAGAGAAGGTTGTTGTCCAGGACGAGGCTGTTCAGCTTGCGGAGATTGCCGAGTTCCGGCGGGATGGCGCCGCTGAGCGCGTTCCCGCCGAGGGCCAGGGTGCGCAGTTCCCCCAGGTTGCCCAGCCCCGCGGGAATGCTCCCGGACAATTGGTTGCCGCTCAGGTCAAGGCCGGTCAGGTTCGGCAGGGACCCGAGTTCAGGGGGGATCGGCCCGGAAAGCCGGTTGTTCTCGAGGCCCAGGTAGGTCAGCAGGGACAGATTGCCCAACTGGGGAGGAATGGGCCCGTATAAGCGATTGCCCTGGAGCCTGAGCCTCCCCAACTGCGTCAATTGGCCCAGGGAGGCCGGAATCGGCCCGGAAAGGTCGTTGTTCCCCAGGTTCAACTCCGTCAACTGGCTCAATTGACCGAGGGCGGCGGGGATTTCGCCGGTCAGGCCGCACCCGTCGAGCGTCAGGTTCGTCAGGGCGGTCAGGCCGGTGAGGGAAGCCAGAACGTCACCACCCGTCAAGCTGTTGCCGCCGCCGAGGTTCAGGCAGAGCAGCCCGGTCAGGTTCCCCAGCCCGGGAGGGATAGGGCCGGAGAGGTCGTTGCCGCCCAGGTCCAGCCAGGTCAGATCTGCAAATGAACCGAGTGCCGAGGGGATGACACCGGTCAGGTCGTTGTTGCCCAGTCTCAGGTCCCGTAAATGGGACAAGTTGTTCATTGAGTCCGGGATCGGTCCGGCGAGCAGGTTGGCGGACAGGTGAAGGGTTTCCAGTTTGTTGAGTTCACCGATCCATTCCGGGATGCTCCCGGCGAGGCCACAGCCCGTCAGGCCCAGGGTGACGAGTTCCCGGAGGTTCCGGATGTGGGCGGGGAACGGCCCTCCCTCGAAAAGGTTGTTGTCCACCTGGAGGTGCTGGAGAATCGGCAGGCTGCCGATCCAGGCGGGGATGGGCCCGGTCAGCTGGTTATCGTTGAGGATCAAGGCCTTGAGCGCCACCAGGTTGGCGAGGCTGCCCGGAAGCGGCCCCGAAAGCTGGTTCGACCAGATCGACAGCATCTCCAGGGCGGCCAGGTTGCCGAAACTGTCCGGGATGGGGCCGCTCAGCCGGTTCCAGTGGAGCGTGATCCCGCGCAGATGGGTCAGGTTGCCCATGGAAGCCGGCAACGGTCCCGACAGCTGGTTGTCAGCGGCCGAGAGAGTGACGAGCTGGGTCAACTGACCGATTTCGGTCGGGACCTGCCCGGCGAGCTGGTTCGTGTTGAAATTCAGCCCGGTCAGCTCGGGGAAATTCCCGATGCTGGAAGGGATGACCCCGGCCAGATGATTGCCGGCCAGGCTGAGGTCGATGACATGGTCCTCGCCGCTCAGCGTCACCCCGTACCAGGACCCCTCCGTCCCGGGCTGGGCGAAGCCGTCGGGGGCCAGGGGGGGTGTCTTCCAGCCGGTGTTGTCGAGCCAGCCGTCGCCGCCGGTGGCATTGTAGAGGGCGATCAGGGCCGCCCGTTCCGGCTCGGGGACGGCCGCCCGCCCCCCGGCGGGGCAGGAGCAGACCAGGACCACCACGCCCGCGACGACGGCAAACCCCTTCCCCATGCCGCACCTCCGGATTTTCGTGAGTCAACGGAAATCACTATACTACAAAACCGTCGGCACCACAAGAGCGGTGAAAGCCGGGGTGGGTCGCTCGAGACGGCGGCGGGGAGCGGTTCGAGGGGATGGGGCCCCCGGGCGGGTTTTCCCGCCAGCGGGAGTCGATCGCCTCATCGCCCTCTCCCCGTCAGGGGTTCAATTTTTACAAAATGCACCGACAAAGACAGGCCAGCACCCCAGACGGATAGCAGGGACACACGGGGGCGGCCGGTCGCTACGCAGATTGAACACCGACGGGGTTCGGGGCGCGTTGGGGGGAGACGATCTTCATCCCCGTCAGGGGATGAATCTGTGTAGAAACGCGGCCGGTTCGAATCTTTTACGCCCCGCGCGCCGCCGGCACGGACGTCGCCCCGGGCTAGAAGGAAACCCCGGCGGCGCGCGGGGCGTGGAAATAGCAGCTTGCGGAGTGCGGCGCGCAGGTTGCCGGAGCGCCGCTTTTTCACACGCCCCAGACTCAAGGCGCGCAGGCCGCCGGAGCGCCGCCTGGCCATCCCCGCCGGCCGTTTTCGGGGCGCCGGGCCGTCCCCCCGCGCGTGTTCAAACATCGCAGCGCGTGGCGGAAACAACAAGCCCGTTAAACCCGCCGCACCCCGGGGTTCAATTTGCCTCGCCCGAGCGGCCGGGGATCCCCCTTTTCCGCTTCCGGCTTTGCGAGGCCTGGCGTCTTTGCGCCTTGGCGAGAGGTCAAGACCGCCTGTTTTTTCTGGAGCCTCCGGATGATCCGTGTCCCTCCGTGTTCATCCGTGGTTTCTTTCCGGTTTATCCGGGTTCGGGGATGGGGGACACCCACCGTACGAACAGGACACCCGCTCCTTACTTGCCCGGGAGCGCCCAGGCCGAGACCCGGTTGTGGACCCACGCGGGGACGATGACCAGGCCGAGCTCGGGGGCCCAGGCGAAATCGGCGAGGTTGGCCCCGATCACGGAGGTGTCCAGCAGGCGCGTGACCGCGCCGTCCGGGCCCACCCGGTAGAGTCGCCCCTCGTTGTGGGAGACCAGGATGTCCCCCGAGGCCCGGCAGACGACGCCGTCGAGGATCCCGGGGCCGAAGGCGGCCACCGTCCGGACTTCCCGCGTGGCCAGGTCGGCCGACTTGAGGCGCTGGTCGCCGTTGTTGCCCCAGTAGAGCTTCCCGCCCGCCACGCTGACGCCGTTGGGGCGGGACACCGCCTCACCCTCGAGCCAGGCCCCGGGTTTCCCCTCCATAACACGGTAAATCACGTTCTTCACCGAGTCGGAGAGGTACACCGCCCCGTCGGGCCCGACGGCCACGTCGTTGAGCATCACCGCCCCCTCCACCGGGGTCCGCCTCGTCAGCCGGGCCGTGGGGATGTCGATCTCCACCAGCGCCGTGGGCTCGGCGGCGTAGAGCGTCCCCCCGTGGACGGCCAGGCCGGCCGGGTTCCTGAGCCCCGTCACCCAGTCCGCCTTCTCGACGCGCCCGTCCGGCGCCAGCTTCGAGATGAACTGCCGCCCCTCGCCGGGACGCCGGTCGAACGGGTCGTAGGAGGACACGTAGACCGCCTTGGAGGCCGGGTCCCAGGCCGCCGATTCGGGGATGCGGAACGCGCCCCGCGCCTCCCATCTCCGGCTCACCCCGGGCGCCGTGAAGACGGCGGTCCCGTCCTGGGCCTTGAAGCCCCACCCGCCCATGCTTTCCGCCACCATGAGCACCAGTTCGTTGTCCCCTTTCTTGAGCGGGAGGTAAACGGCATCCTGCAGGCCGACGATGCCCAGGAACGAGGCGTCGCGGGAGGTGTAGGAACTGTCCCCGGAAAACAGGATCCGGCCGTTTAAGAACACGCTCACCGCGTCGCTGTAGCCGAGATTGAGCTTGCGGACCTCGTCCGCTTCCGCCCGGAGGACGGTGCGGGCCAGGACGACGTCGGGCGCGCCGCTGCGGGGCCGGTACCGGGCCACGTCCACCAGGCCGTCCGGCTCGGCGGTCACGTCCTGCCAGGCCGGGTCCCCGAGGCCCTGTTCACCGGGGTTTTTCTCCATGTCCACTTCGAGAAACGGGAAGGACCGGGAGAGCTGCCACGACCGGACGACGCCCGGCGGCGGGTCCGCCGGCGGTGGGGTCTCGATCTTCAGGCTGTCCGCGGCCCGCCAGGTGAAGTTGGAGGCGCAGGCCGATCCGTCGGGGGGCGTCCACACCCCCACCGTCCCCCGGCTGACCCCGTGCCGGAGGCGGTCCACCACCAGGCAGGGCCGGGGGTCGTCCCCCAGGAAGACCCGGGCCGCGGTCCCCGCCACTTCCACCCGGACGTGAAACCACCGCCCGACCGGGAGGGTCGCGGGCGCCGTGCAGCCGGGGCCGTGATACAGTTGCCAGGAATCCACCCGATTGAAGGAGGGCACGTACTGCACCACGTCGGCGTACAGCGCGTGCCGGTGCGGCCGGAGGTAGATGCGTTCCCAGCTGCCCCCGGGCCGGATGCGGAAGAAAAGGCCCGGGTAGGAGCGGGCCCGGTCGCCGGCCACGAAGAAGTCCGCCTCGAGGACGCCGTCCCCGAAGTCGACGTCCCGGAGCGTCGCGACCCCGGCCAGGGCCTTCCGCCCCCCGACGTCGAGGAGCTTCGCGCCCGAAAGGTCCCACCGGGCCGGGTCGAAGCCTCCGTGGGCATCGCCCTGGGCCAGGCAAGCCCCCAGCACCAGGAACGCCAGCAACACCCCGGCCCCGATCCTGACCTTCGCTGACCGCCGATTCGCCCTGTCCATGGTCCACCTCCGCGGAAATGCCGGCCGGCCGTCACGGCCCCCCCTCAGCGGGGCCCGGGACGGATCGTCCGGATGATCTCCTTTTACGTATCAAACCGGAATGTTTTTCAAGCTGAACACGTTTGATGAGCCCGCAAAAGTCGCGAAAGGGAGATTTCCCGCGAAGAACACGAATATCCGCGAATTTACAACACGAATAATATCTATTGATTGTTGATTTCTGATTCGCGTTCATTCGCGTGATTCGCGGGCTGCAAGGAACTTTTTGCGGCTTCATCAACCCTGGGCCGCCGCAGGGAGCCCTCCCGATCATTTTCCTGCAACCTCCGGACCGCCCTTTTCGTAGACTATTAGGTAAGCACTTACCCAATCGGCTTACGCCGGGGGGAGGCCATGGAAACGATCCGAAAACTGGGCATACTGGCACTCGGCAGCCGCCTCAAACGGTTGAGCGACCGGCTCATGCAGGATGCCGGCCTCGTTTATCGGGAAGCGGGGCTGAACTTCGAGTCCCGGTGGTTCCTCATCTTCTACCAGCTGGCCGAGTCCGGTCCCCTGTCCGTCACGGCCATCGCCGAAGCCGTGGGCATCACCCACCCCGCCGTCAACCAGGTCGCCGCCGAGATGGAAAAGGCCGGCCTGATCACCTCGTCCGCCGACAACCGCGACCGTCGCCGGCGGATCCTGGCCCTGTCGCCGCGGGGGAGAACGCTCGATGCCGCCATCCGCCCGGTCTGGGAAGACATCGAAACCGCCACGCAGGGACTGGTCCAGGAGTCGGGGACCGACCTCCTGGCGGCCGTCGAGGCCGTCGAGGACGCCCTGGCGCGGCGGAGCATGCTGGAACGTATCCAGCGCTGCACCGATGAACGCCGTGCCGGTTCCGTCCGGATCCTGGACTTCGAACCGCGATTCCGGAAATACTTCGGCATCCTGAATTACCAGTGGCTGCGCAAGCACTTCCAGGTCGAGGACCCCGACCGGGAGGTCCTGGAAAACCCGGAGGAGCGGGTGCTGGCCCCGGGCGGGCGGATCTTCTTCGCCGAGACGGGGGGCCGGATCGTGGGGACCTGCGCCCTGGTCCGCCTCGGCGACCGGTCCTTCGAACTGTCCAAGATGGCCGTGGAGGAGAAGTTCCAGCGACGGGGGATCGGCGAGCGGCTGGCCCGCCACGCCCTGGCGGCGGCCCGCGACCTGGGCGCGGAGACGGTGGTCCTCCACACCAGCCTGAAGCTGGAGGCCGCCGTCGCCCTCTACCGGAAGCTCGGGTTCGAGCCGGTCCCGCTCACCGACCCGACGCACTTCCAGCGGCCCACCGTCAGGATGGCGAAGCGGCTGAACACAGCCTCTGTCAACGATTGACCTCTCCGAAAAAGTCTTTTGATCTCACGGAGGCACGGAGAAATGCAACTTTTATTCCATGGACAAAAAGGCTTTATGTTGCTTCTCCGTGCCTCTGTGCCTCTGTGAGATTTAAATCCGGACTTTTTACGAAGGCATCGGCTATTGAATCGTTGAAAAATCATCCGGGAGGATCACCCATGAAAAACCTGTTGTGCGCCGTTTTCGCCCTGTGCCTTTTTCTCGGCCCCGTCCCCGCCCAGGTGCAGCCGGCCCCGCTGTCCCCCGAGGCGAAGGCGGCGGTGGTGAACACGCTGGCCGACCTGCTGAAGGCGAAGTACGTCTTTCCGGAGACCGCCCTGAAGATGGGGGACCTGCTCCGGAAGAACCTGGCCTCCGGCGCCTACGACGCCATCGAAGCCCCCGACGCGTTCGCGCGGCGGCTGACCGCGGACCTCGATTCCGTCGGCCACGACAAGCACATGCGGGTGTCTTACGCCCCGGACCTGATCCGCCAGTCGAAAAACCGGACCTCCAGCGAGGAGACCGAGCTGAAGCAGCGCCAGAAACGGCGGGAACGGCAGGACAACTACGGTTTCAGGGAAGTGCGGACCCTGCCGGGCAACCTCGGTTACCTGAAGTTCGACTTTTTCAGCGAGGACCCCGACGCGTTCCCCGTGGCCGTCGGGGCGATGGCCTTCCTCGCCTCCGCCGACGCGCTGGTCATCGACCTGCGGGACAACGGCGGAGGGAACCCCGTGATGATCCAGCTGATCACCAGCTACTTCTTCGAGGGGGGCCCCGTGCACCTCAACTCCTTCGAATACCGCGACGGGAACCGGACGGAGCAGTTCTGGACGCTCCCCTACGTCCCCGGGAAGCGGATCCCCGCCACCGACCTCTACGTGCTGACCAGCGAACGGACCTTCTCCGGCGCCGAGGAATTCTCCTACAACCTCAAGAACCTCAAGCGCGCCACCCTCGTGGGCGAGACCACCGGCGGCGGGGCCCACCCCGTGAGGCAGGAGGTGATCAACGACGACTTCTGGGTGGGGATCCCCTACGCCCGGGCCGTCAACCCCGTCTCGAAGACGAACTGGGAGGGGACCGGCGTGGAGCCCGACGTGAAGGTCCCCGCGGAGAAGGCCCTCGACACCGCCTGCGCCCTGGCGCTGGAGAAACTGGCCGCCAAGGCGACGGACACCGACTCCCGGCGCTTCTGCCTCTGGCATCGGGACGGGCTGAAGGCGAAGCTCGAGCCGCTGACCTTGCCCGAGTCGGCCCTGCAGGCCTGCGTCGGGACCTACGGCCCGCGCCGGGTCACCCTGGAGAACGGGAGCCTCTACTACCAGCGGGAAGGCCGCCCCAAGGGGAAGCTGACCCCGGTGACCCCGGACTGCTTCGCCCTGGAGGCCGCCCCGGCCTTCCGCCTGAAGTTCGTGCGCTCCGGCGACAAGGTGACCGCCGTCGAAGGCCACTACGAGGACGGCCGCGTGGACGTGACCCCCCGGACGGAGTGAGGGCGGCACGGCCCCCCCCGGGTTCGCTTCTCCGGAAAGCGCGATGTGCGTCGGGGACGCGCTGCTCCGGCGGCCTCCGCGACGCGCTCCGCGGCCCGGCATTTCCGGGTGCGGCCTTCCGGTCCGGCCGTGAAAACCCGCCGTCCCGGCACCCTTTCAGGGTGCGTCTGATCCCCCCGCCGCCGCGTTCCGGGGGCGGCGACGCGGGCGCCATGAACGAACGGCACCGTGCACGTTCGCGGCCGGCGCCCGCGTCTGGCCCCCGGCTGGGACGCCCCCTCCCCTTCGGGGAGGGCCAGGGCCCTCGAAGCGCCAACACCGGTCGGGCTCCGCGAAAATCCTGTTCTGGTTGGGCCCCGCGAACATCCTGGGCTTTCTCCGGGACTTCGCCCGGTGAAAGGGGCCTGGGAAGGCAGCCGGGATCGACAACAGCTTGGTAAACGCCGCCGCTGAAGCGCCCGGGTCGGTCCAGGCATCCCCCGGGGTTTCTCCGCGCCCGAGCGCCTCTGCGAGAGCTTCAGGAGCACGGAATGCCCGCCTCGGCAACGCTTGGGTGCCCGGGCCCACGATCATGGGCGGGTGTCCTGGCCCGCGATCATGGGCGAGTGTCCTGGCCCGCGATCATGGGCGAGTGTCCTGGCCCGCGATCATGGGCGGGTGCCCGGGCCCACGATCATGGGCGGGTGTTCTGAACCTCAGTCGTGCCCGTCACCCTTTTACCCCGTGGGATCGTGTCCGTTCGTTCTTCACCGCGCCAGGGTGGTGTACGCCGCGTTCCCACCCGGTCAGGATCATGCCCTCCGCGTCTTCGCCCCATCGGAATCGTACTCGCCGTGTCTTCTCCCCATCGAAATCGTGCCCTCCGCGTCTTCACCCCATCGGAATCGTGCTCGCCGCGTCTTCACCCCATAGGGGTGAAATATTTGTAGAAATGGCCGTTATATGATTCTCCTCCCCCGCGCGCCGCCGGCCGGGAGGGCGCCCCGGGGCACGCTTCACCCCCGGCGGCGCGCGGGGGAAATGAATAATAAGCTCTTTTACTACAAACATTTCACCCCTGACGGGGTGAGGGCGCGGAGGCGATCGACTCCCGGTGGCGGGAAAACCCGCCCGGGGGCCCGCGAACACCCGATCCCGGCGGGGCCCCGCGAATGTCCGATCCCGGCGGGGCCCTGTGGAACTCCGATCCCGGTGGGATTTATGCCCCCCGATTCCCCGAAGGTGAAAGGCGTTTCAGCCCGGGGCAAGCCGTCGCATCGCAGAGGCTGACCCGCCCCGAAGGCGGCGGGAGCAAAGCGCTCCTCCCGGTTGTTGACGGTCCCGTAAAAAACCTTTTCTCTCACGGAGGCCCTGAGGCACGGAGTAAGGCAAAGCGTATGTGATGGGCCCGTAAAAAGTCATTTTTGCCCGCGAATCACGCGAATGAACGCGAATCAGAAATCAAAGATTAATAGATATTATTCGTTTTAAATTCGCGTCTATTCGTTTTATTCGCGGGAAATCTCCCTTTCGCGACTGTTGCGGGGTCATCGTATTTGACAGAATCAACCATCCTGTTGATTCTTCTCCGTGCCTCCGTGCCTCTGTGAGATCTGAATCCGGGTTTTTTGCGACCGTGTCACGTGTTGTTGTCCGTGTGAAAAGCCGAAGGCGCGACGGCCCCTTCAAAACCGGCGTTGCGATCACGGAGCCAGGGGGAGGGCAACGCTTGGCTCCCTCCGCTTCGGGTCAGGGTGTCCTCCCGGGTTCCCTCCGGGGTTCAACGGCCCCGTCGTCATCCCCTCGCGGTGAGCGCCGGGTGTTTTTCCCCTTCAACAAAGCGCTTGTCACAATTCCGACAGTGTGTTAGAGTAACTTATATCGGATGAGGGGTGAAGAAGAGGACAAACGGACGACGCAGGGGGAGAGGATGGATTCAGCAACGGAAAACCGCGTGACCGAAGCCAAGGAAGCGGAACGCCAGGTCTGGGTCCCGCCCCGCATCCGGACCTACACCCCGGAGGAACTGTTGCAGGAGATGGGCCCCGCGCAGGCGTGCACGCCTTACTCGCCGCCCGGCAGCAAGCCTGGGGAGCCGCCCCCCCGCTAGGTCGGGCCTTCCCCGTCCGGGCAAACGGGGTGAAGCGGCCAACTGGGTTCATCACGCAATTCGAAGATCCAGGATTTTCGTCCGTCCTTGGGGGTGGCGTTAGCAACTTTGCCTTTCCCGGTCAGGCGGGCGGGATCGGCCAGGGCAACACCCCGACCAGCAGGGCCGTGGCCATGGCCAGGTCTTGGGCGTCCAGCCGCCGGTTCCGGTTGAAGTCCGCCGCGTCCGGAATTCGGCAGGGCGGTTTCCCCTCTACCACTTCCCCGGCGAGCACCGCCGCAATCACGTAAAGATCCGAGGCGTCGAAGGCCCCGCTCCCGTCCACGTCCCCGAGCGGCGCGGTTCTCAGGCGGGTCATCGGGTCGCCCAGGAGCTGGTAGGTGTCGAGGACCAGCGAGGTGGCCCCGGTCCGGTAAGCCTCCAGGCGGGCACGGAGGGTCGCGGGGCCGAGCAGGGTGCAGTTCTCCGCGAAGACCAGTTTCACCAGGGCGAGGTCGGTCACCTGGTTTTCCCAGTCGTAGGTCAGCCCCGACGACATGAAACAGGCCACGGCCCCCTTCCCCGGGACAGCCAGGAACGCCTCCCCCAGCGAGTAGTACTCGGGGTGGGCGAAGTAGGCGTTCAGGCACGTCGTGGACATGACGAACATGAGCGGCATCCCGTCCGCCAGCCGTACCATGTCGCTGTTCCGGCAGATCATCTCGCCCGCCCAGTTGGTGATGGAGCCGTGGCCGACGAAATTGGAGAAGCTCACCCCGCGGTTGAAAGACGCGAAGAGATCGTTCCGTGCCTGGGTGAAGTTGGTGTACTGGCTGAGGTATACCCGGTCCCGCTGGTAGGTCTCCGGGATGAAGGCCGAAACCTCTTCGGAAACCGCCTGGAAAACCGGGGCGTCGTTATCGGCGGTGAGGTTCACCCGAAGCGGCGCCACCCCCTGCCCGGACTCGTAGTGCATGACCTTCTGCACCACGGCGGCGGCCGCCGCGGCATCGACGGCCGGCAGCCTCCCCTGGAAAAGGTCGGGCACCGGGTCGTCGCCGTCCACGCAGGCATACCAGTTGTCCATGGGCGTCAGGCCGAGGTCGAAGGTCTTCCGGGTGTAGACCGGGACACGGTTGCGTCGGCCCGTCCCGGTGTGGTCGTGGTAGTCCAGGTCGGCGTCGCCCACGAAGAGGACGTACGACGGGCGCGGCCCCGGCCAAGCCCAGTAGGCCCACGCGATGAAGTCCTTCACGGCCCGGGGGTTGAAAATACCCCAGTTGAACGCGTCGTAGAGGGCTTCCACCCCCACGAGCGCCACGCGGACGCCCTGGCGCTCGCGCAGATCCGCCAGGGGCTGCAATGACTCCAGGAAGTCCTCGGCGGTGACCAGGAGAAGGTCGGCGCCGTCGGGCGGGCCGGCGGGGGGGAGCGGGTGGCGCAGCCGAATGGAATCCGGGCTCAGCCAGGCGGGCCCGCACACGGCCACACAGCGGTGCGCCCCGCTTTCGGCGAGGGTGAACACGGCCCGGTAACCCGCGCCCTCCGGGGACACCTGGACCCCGGTGATTTCGACGGGAAGGTCGGCGTCCGTGACGTCGAAGACCCGGACCCCGGGCGAACCGAAGCCCGGGACCTCCACCCGGGTCGGCCCCTCGGTGTCCAGTGTGAAGTCAATGCAGTCCCCCTCGGCCCGGAAAAGGCTGGGGTAGCTCAGCTCCAGGCGGTTGAGGTAAAAGACGTCCACGGCGCCGCCGGCCGCGCCGGGCGACTCGAGGGTGACGGTGTTCGCCCCCGCCTTGAGCACCCCCGGGGGGATGGTGTGGAACGGCACGGAGACATCCTGGCCGTCCCACTGGTCCTCCCCCAGGGCCACGGCGTTGAACGAGACCCGAAGCACGTGGTTGGGGTGGGGCGCCGAGACGGAACGCCCCTGGAGAACGGCCCGGAAAACCGGGGGCGTTCCGGCCGCCGGGTCGTAATCCGGCGCCGTCAGGGTGTAGGAGCGAATCATGGGCGACGTGAACTTCTCCCAGAACCAGTAGTCGTTTTCGGGGGCGCCGGGGGTGTTGCCCCACCAGAGCTTGTTCTCCTCGAACTGCCGGGTGCGGGTGTACCGGGGGGCGGCCGGCTCCAGGCCGGACGGGGCGCCGTCGCGGGCCCCGATGCGCGGGCCGGGCGGCCCCTCCCACGTCAGCCAGTAGACGTTGGTGTCGGTGTAGCTGTCGACGAAGGGCTCGGTGAAAAATTCCACCGCGTCGCCGGGCCCGAAGGCGGCGTCGTCCGAGGCCACCCGCAGGGCCACGTCGCGCCCCTGGCAGACCACCCGGAACGCGGCGGGGTCGATGCCGGCGGGGAGGCCCGCCGCGGCCAGGGCCTCGTAGCCGAGCCGGGCCATGCCCCCCGCGCGGAAAGACAGCTTGAGGGCGTCGGTGGTGGGGCCGGCGGGCGCACGGAAGGCCCGGGGTTCGGGCTGCATCCCGCCGGAAGGGCCGTCGGGGGCCCGGTTGGGCAGCACGCCCCGCTTGGCCGCCTCGAAGTCGCGCTCCAGGGGGGGCAGCGCCGCCAGCGGCCGGCAGGCGTCCGAGCGGGGATCCCCCGGTTGGAGGGGCGTCTCGAAATCCACGTGGAGGATCATCCGGCGGGCCACCCGAAGCTCGCCGCTGCCGGCGTCCCATCGGAAGGGGCAGGCGCGGAGCCGGGCCAGGACCGTCCCCCGCAGGCGCATCCGGGGGGAGATCTCGACGGCGGCGGCGGGAAAGGGCCCCGGCGGGAGCGGGGAACGACCATCACCCAGCAGGTCTCCCGCCTCGCCCCCCCCGGACGGCGCCCCCACCAGGACGGGCTGGAAGCCGGGGAGGACGCGCTCCCCCTCCACCACGGCCCGGACCCGGATTTCCCCCTCCGCCGGCACCTGGACCAGCTGCGTCCACACCGGCAGTTCGGGCCGGCCCGGCTCGGTGGTGCGCCCCCACCCCGGCAGGACGACCCGCCGGGCGCCCGGGCGGCCGTCCCCCGGTTCCAGGCGGTACGCGGGGGTTTCCAGGACGAGTTCGAGGTGCCGCCCGCCCGCCGACGGGGTCGCGGCGGGGGCGAACGCCGCCGCGGCGGCCAGGGCCAGGGCGGCGGTCACCCACCGGGTGCGGGGTCGCCGGAATCGAATCATGGGGCCCTCCTCCCGAAAAATGTCCACCCCTCCCGGGGCGGCACGCGCCCCGGCCGCCGCGGGGCCGTGAACGCTCGCGGGCGGCGATCCCCCGCGCCTGAACCCTTCCGCGCCGTCTCCCCCTCCGAAGCGTTGTCAAAATCATACCACGTCATGACGCACACGGAAAGGGGGGAGAAGCAGTCCAGTCAGAGCCGCGACCGTAAGGGAGCGGTCAAGTCAGACCCGCGACCGTAAGGGAGCGGTTATTGAGAATCGCCATCGTCCACCGCAACTCACCGCGTTGCCCGGCAGGCGCGAGGGTCCCCGGGAATTTGACCGCTTGCTTACGCGCGCGGCTCCGACTGATCGCGTACGGCCCGACGCGTCGGCCGCCCGACGGGGCGAACGCTTCGGCCCCTTTTTCACCCCCATCGACGCTTTTGTGATTTGCGACCGCCGGCCGTTCATCAACTGTGATATAATTGATTCACTTCAGAGAACACGCCCCCGGGCGGGAGGTCCCCATGAAGACAACGCACGGAACCCGACGGATGCTCGAAGCCGGACGCCCCCTTCTCGTCGCCCTGGCGGCGCTGGCCCTTTCCGCCCCCGCGCTCGCGGGGATCGGGGACGGCGGGTGCGCCTGGCTGTCCGGTTCCACCTATCTGGACTCGTCCGCGATCGCCTCCCCGACCGGGGCGTTCACCGTGGAAGCCTGGGCCCGGTGCGACAGCGCCGACCCCGCCAGCCAGTTCATCGTCTCCAAGAACGACGACGACGGCGCCAGCCGGCACGGCTACTACCTCCGGGTCAACGCTTCCGGGTACGCCGAGGCGGGTATCGGGAACGGTTCCAGCTGGGTGACGGCAACCTCCTCTTTCGACATCGATCAGGGGGACTGGAACCACTACGCCCTGGTGTACGACGGCACCAATATGCTTTTTTACCTGAACGGCGTTCGCATCGGGTCCGAGGCCGTGACGCCGTTCCACAGCGACTCCTACTTCACCGTCGGGTGCGGGCAGTACGCCGGGTCCGATTACAACTGGACCGGGCACATCGACGAAGTCCGCTACTGGTCGGTCGCCCGGACGCAGGCCGAGATCTGCGGCAGCATGTTCACCTCCTTCACCGACGCCATCTGCAAGCTCCTGCTTTACTACAAGTTCGACGGCAATGCCCAGGATGCCACCCGCCCGGACAACCTGGGCGGCACGGGCACCTTCGTCAGCGGCGGTTCCGGCGTCTGCCAGAGCTATGTGACCCTGGACGGCGCCACCGACTACTTTTCCTCCTCTTCGGTCCTCTTTCCATCCAAGGCGTTCACCGTCGAAGCCTGGGCCCGGTGCGCCAGCGAAACCCCCGCCGACCAGTACATCGTCTCGCAGAATGAAGACTCAGAATACCCCAGCGGGTACTATATCCGGGTCAACGGGGACGGGAAGGCCGAGGCCGGCATCAGCGACGGTTTCACCTGGGCCACGGTGGCCAGTTCCGGCACCATCGTCAAAGACGCGTGGAACCACTACGCGATGACTTTCGACGGCGCCAGCCTCGAGTTCTACCTGAACGGCTCATCCGTCGGTTCAACCACCGCAGCGCTGGCGACAAGCTTCAGCACCTTCATGGTGGGTCGCGGACAATACTACAAGGGTTCCTCCTCCAGCGATTATTACTGGAATGGCGACATCGAAGAAGTCCGTTGCTGGTCGGTAGCGCGGACGCAGACGGAGATCTACGACAACATGTCCACCGCGCTGTCGGGCACCGAGTGCGGCCTCCAGCATTACTACAAGTTCGACGGCGACGGGAACGACAGCGTTGAAACGGCCGAGGACCTCAGTTGGAGCGGCACGAGTGAGTATCGCCGGTCCGGGGCCTTCGCCGGGCCGAAAAACGCCCTGACCCTGGACGGGTCCGAGGACTACGTCGCGGTGGCGGACGACGCCTCCCTGGACTTTTCCACGGGGAGCTTCACCCTCATGTTCTGGATCAAGGGCGCCGCCCCCGCGGGCGACCGGGCCGTGATCGACCACACGGACGCCTCCGGCGGTTACCTCGTCGAGGTGACGGGGTCCGGCGAAGGCAAGCTCCGGTTCTCCGACACCGCAACGACCTTGACCTCCACGGCGGCGGTGATGGACGGCACGTGGCACCACGTGACGGTGACCCATTACGCCGGAACGGTTTACATCTATTTGGACGGCATTGCCGACGCCACCGCCGACGGTTTCTACGACGGGTGCACCGCCAGCGCCGCCAACCCCCTCTACGTGGGGCGCTACCAGTCCGGGGCCACCCCCTGCCTGGGCGCCTCGCTCGACGAGGTCCGGATCTGGAACTACAACCTCGACGACTACTCCCCCATCGAAACGATCCCCGGCTGCATTTTCCGCAACCTGGTCGGGACGGATTACGGCCTGGTCCTCTATTTCCGGATGGATTTCGGAACGGCCGGCCAGGACAACGCCGCGCTCGGCACGCGCCTGGCCGACCACTCCGGGGGAGGGAACCAGGGCACCCTCAGCTATTCCTCCACCTACCCCGTCTTTGGTTCGTCCACCGCGTTCTACACCTGGATCGGCGCCGAGAGTAGCGCAGGGAATCCCCCGGCGAGTTCCCGCTGGGACCTCCCGGGCAACTGGAGCCGCTACGCCGTGCCGACGGCGACGGACAACGCGGGCCTGCACAAATCACCGGCGTATTCCCCTTCCGACACGCAACCGAGGCTCAACAGCACCACCGGGGACCGGGCCTGCCATCACCTGCACGTCGGCGAGAACTTCTACCTCGACAACAGCCGGAAGATCAGCGTCTCGGGCCATTTCTTCGGCACCTCCCAGGCGCCCTTCGCCTGTGCGACGGGTACCCTGGCTTTTGTTGGGAGTTCGAGGTAGTGCTTCGTCTGGGGGACCTCGGCGTACAACCTCGTCCTCGACAATTCCGGGTCCGCCGACCTGGTCCTGGTTGGCCTGTACCCCCCGGTCACGTTCGAGATCCTCGACGGGGGCACCGTGACCGTCACCCAGGGGGATATCGACCTGAACGGCAACGACATCAAGTTCCTCGGTTCGGGGACCCTCGTGGAGAACCCGGGCTGCACCGTCAAGGGGACGGACGGTTCCATCGAGGCCAGTTACACCATGACCGGCGCCAAGGAGGACATCGCCGGCCTCGGCCTGGACCTGTCGAGCGTCGTCCCGACCGGCGGGTTCCCGATCACCTTCACCGTGACCCGCCGGCACGCCGCGGAGGTCGGGGCCTTCAGTCGTGAAGGGATTCTGCGAAGCTACGACGTTGTCCCCAACAAGGCCTGTTCTGCGACCGTCACTTTCTATTACGACAGCAGCGAGTTGAACGATTGCGATGAAGCGGATTTGAGGCTCTTCCTCTCCACGGTGCCCGAGACGTGGAACGGCTATGCGGAATTCACCGGCCAGGGCACGGGCTATCTTGTTCAATCCTCTGTCCCGTTCGCCCAATACCAAGCCACCCGGCTCACCCTCGCCGACAAGGACGCACCTCTCCTGGTGGACCTGGCGTGGTTCACGGCGACGCCGGTGCTGCCCCTGGGGGTGGTGGTGCGGTGGGAGACGCTGTCGGAGCTGGACAACCTCGGCTTTTACGTGCAGCGGGCCGAGACGGCGGACGGGCCGTGGGAGCGGCTCAACCCCGCGATCCTCCCCGCCCGGGGCAACGAGGTCACCGGCGCGGTGTACGAGTGGGTGGACGACGCCGTGGGGCCGGTGCGCACCTGGTGGTACCGCCTGGAGGACGTGGACAGCTACGGCGTCTCCACCGTCCACCCCCCGGTGCAGGTCACCCTTCCCCCGGCCAACCCGGAGGGCCCCCCGCACCCCTCGACGTACAACTGAGCCCTTTTCCCCCACCGACGTTCGTACGCGTCGTCTCGACGCGGACAAGATGAGGTTCGTACGCGTCGTCTCGACGCGGACCACTCACATTCTCCACACCATGATCTTCCGGGTTCGCTACTCCCCCGCGCCGGGACGGCGCGTGCGAACTCCTGACGTGGACCACTCGCGTTCTCCACACCACGATCTTTCGGGTTCCCCCGCGCGCCGCCGGGGGGAAATCGTGCTGCGGGGCCCGTTCACCGGCCGGCGGCGCGCGGGGGGGGATCTATATAACCGCTTTTTCTACAAATATTTCACCCCTGACGGGGTGAAGAGGCAAAGCCCACGATCCATGCGGGACGAGAACGGGACAAAGGTCGGATGAGGACGGGGAGAAGGCGGGACATGGGCGGGGCGAAGGCCGGACATAGGCGGGGCGAAGGCCGGACATAGGCGGGGCGAAGGCCGGACGAGGAAGGGGCGAAGGCCGGATATAGGCGGGGCGAAAGCGAAACACGGGCGGGATGAAGGCGGGAAAAGGGGTGCTTCGCCCGAGCCCCGGGGAAAGGCCGGTTGGGGAAAGGGGGTCGTCATCCTCTTCGAGCGCGCCCGGCTGATCCGGGCAGGGGATGAACGACTTTCCGCGAGGATCGAGCACGCGGCGAAGTTCACCGCCAGGGGTTCAATCGGTGTAGAGGGGCGGCGGATTCGAAGCGATCTGGACATCGGGCCCGGGACCGAGCTGATCTGGGAGCGGGGGGTAAACGGGGAGTACGTGATCCGTCCCAAGCGGCGGTCGTTGGCGGATATCCATGTTCGGCACCCGGCGGTCCTGGAGCCGACCAACTTGTTCCGGGTCATTTGTTTCCCGCTCACGTTCTCCACACCACGATCTTTCGGGTCCCCCCCTCCCCCGCGCCGGGACGGCGCGTGCGAATGTCAAGCCTGCACTTGACAGGGGGCACTGATTTCATTACCATAGGTAATAGGCCTATCCGAAGGAGGACGAGATGCGAGTTGCGCAATCGAGGGTCACCCGCCAGGGGCAGATTTCCATTCCGGCCGCCGTTCGAAGAGAACTGGACATCGGGCCCGGAACCGAGCTGATCTGGGATCGGGGGGCAAACGGGGAGTACGTGATCCGTCCCAAGCGGCGAGCGTTGGCGGACATCCATGCCCTTCTGGAGGAGGTCCCCCTGTCCCGGCAGACAGACGACGATATCCTGAAAGCCAGGCGTGATTTTATGGCCGTGCGGACCCGGCATCCGGCGCCGGCGGCGGGGGATTGACGCATGGCGGCGGTCGATACCAACATTCTCGTTCGACTGGTGACCCGGGACGATCCGGAACAGTACGCGAAAGCCCTGGAATTCCTGAACCGTAACAAGCCCGTCTGGGTGGCTCACTTGACCGTACTGGAGCTTGCCTGGGTGCTGTCATGCTGTTACAAGGTCGACAAGGGCAGGGTCTGTGCCGTGGTCCGGATGCTCCTGGACGCGGCGGAGTTCAATGTTCAGCAACCGGCGGTCCTGGAAGCGGCTCTTGACCGCTGGGAGGCTTCCGGTATCGACTTCGCGGACGCCTTCATCCTGGAGTCGGCCCGTGCCGCCTCCGAGATCCCGCTGGCGACTTTCGACGCCCGGCTGGGCAGGCTCGACGGGGCCCATCTCCTTGAATGACTTTGCTTACTGCTTTATCCCCAGAGTTTATCCAGAGGAAACAGCAGCGAACGATCCCCTGCATGACTGTCATCCGCTCCACCTTGTAAAACTTGATGCGTTCGTAAGAAGTCGGAAAACCAACGGGAAATTGTCTGTAAAGCCTTTGTTTGAGCCATCACAGGGTGAAAAACAGCGCCGCCGGCTTTCGAGGGCCGGCGGCGGGGGTCTTCGGGATCAATCCAGCTTGCGCTGGATGCTGCGCATCTTCTTGCGGAGGCGTTTGCGGGCGAGCGCCTGCTTGATCCTCAGCTTCTCACCCGGCTTGAGGTAGAAGGAGTGCTTCTTGATCTCCTTGATGATGTCCTCCTGCTGGACTTTCCGCTTGAAACGGCGAAGGGCGTTCTCCAGGCTCTCCCCTTCCTGCAGTGCGACGAAGGCCACGTTGTTTCACCTCCTCTCCCGTGTCGGGTCGTATTTTTCTCTTAGGCCGATGCCGACCCTTCCGGGGCCGGCAACGGGGTTAGCGTCGGCATCGTATGCAAGGGTCCCCGGAGCCGATGACCGGGGGGGGCGGTTCGGGAAGCGGCGCCGGTCTCGATACCGATATCGATTGCGACTGCGATACCGATTGCGACTGCGATACCGATACCGATACCGATTCCGACCCCGACGAAAATGCTCCGGACCTACAGCCTACAGCCTATAGCCTATAGCCTACGGCCTACCACCCCACCGCCGTGCGGAGTTCCTCGGTCTTGTTGGTCAGTTCCCAGGTGAACCCGTGCTCGCGCCGGCCGAAGTGACCGTAGGACGCGGTGGCGCAGTAGATGGGGTTGAGCAGGTCCAAATAGTCGATGATGCCCCGCGGCGTCAGGGGGAACACCTCGCGCACCGCCTTCTCGATGCGGTTCTTGTCCGCCTTGCCGGTCCCGAAGGTCTCCAGCAGGACGCTCACGGGCTGGGCAACGCCGATGGCGTAGGCCAGCTGGATCTCCGCCCGGTCCGCCAGGCCGGCGGCCACGACGTTCTTCGCGATGTGCCGCGCCATGTAGGAGGCGGAACGGTCCACCTTCGTCGGGTCCTTGCCCGAGAAGGCGCCGCCGCCGTGCCGGCCCATGCCGCCGTAGGTGTCCACGATGATCTTGCGCCCGGTGAGGCCGCAGTCGGCGTGCGGGCCGCCGCGGACGAAGCGCCCGGTGGGATTGATGTGGAACTGGGTCTCCTTGGTCATCAACTCCCCGGGGATCACGTGCCGGATGATGTGGTCCTCCACTTCCTCGCGGAGGATCTTGATGTCGACGTCGTCGTGCTGGGTGCTGACCACGACGGCCGGGACGCGCACCGGCCGGTGCCCCTCGTACTCCACCGTGACCTGGCTCTTGCCGTCGGGGCGGAGGTACTTGATGATCCCTTTCCGCCGGGCCTCGGAGAGGCGCAGGGTGAGCTTGTGGGCAAGGTCGATGGGGGTGGGCATGAGTTCGGCGGTCTCGTTGCAGGCGAAGCCGAACATGATGCCCTGGTCGCCGGCGCCGCCGGTGTCGACCCCCTGGGCGATGTCGGGCGACTGCCGGTCGATGGTGGTCACCACGCCGCAGGTCTCGTAGTCGATGCCGTAGGCGGAGTCGGTGTAACCGATCTTCTTCAGGGTGCTGCGCACCACGCTGGGAATGTCCACGTAGCAGTCGGTGGTGATCTCGCCCGCCACGACGGCCAGGCCGGTGGTCACCAGGGTCTCGCACGCCACGCGGCCGTACTTGTCCTGGCCGAGGATGGCGTCCAGCACGGAGTCGCTGATCTGGTCGGCGATCTTGTCGGGATGGCCTTCCGTAACCGACTCTGAGGAAAAGAGATAACGTTCATTCTGGTCCACGCGGCGGGTCCTCCTTCCGCAAAAGTAAATCGCATAGATAGCACAAGTCCGCCGCTCGTGCAACGAAAATCATCGGGGCCCTGCCGGTTCACCGCGCCGGCGCCTCGCCGCCCGGGGCCGGTCGGGGGTCCCCGGGGTTCGCCGCGAGGGCGTCGAGCCGCTCCCGGATGGCGACGAAGGATTTCAGCCGGCGCTGGGCGTTCCGGTCGATGAGGTTCAGGACCAGGTCCGAGAGCGGGGCGGGCACGTCGAACTGGAAGGCCCCCGGCGGCGGGAGGGGGTCGTGGAGGATGGCGGCGATGAGGTCGGTGTCGTCCTGGGCGGCGAAGGGGCGGCGCCCGCCCAGGAGTTCGTAGAGGATGATGCCCAGGGCGTAGTAATCCTGCTCGGTGCCGGAAACCCGCTGCCCCAGGAAGAATTCGGGCGGGAGGTAGTACAGGGTCCCCTCGAACTGCCCGGTCCGGGTCAGGGTCCGGGAGTCGATGAACCGGGCCGTCCCGAAGTCGAGCACCCGCAGGGCGGCGCCGAGCCCTTCCCGAACGGCGTGGGGAGGCAGTTCGTCCGCCCACTCGAACGTGGACTTCACCATGATGTTCTCGGGTTTCAAGTCGCGGTGGGCGATCCCGGACTTGTGGAGGTCCTCGATCACCCCCAGGAGAATCCGGAACAGTTCCATGGAGTGCGCGACGGGGAGGCGGCGCCGGTTCATGAGGTCCCGGAGGGTGACCCCCTCCACGAACTCCATGGCGAAGTAAAGCCGGCCGGCGTAGTCCCCCTGCTCCAGGATCTCCACGATGTTGGGGTGCCGGATGGTCCCGGAGATGCGCCCCTCCGTCACCAGGCGGCGGATGGCGGCCGGGTCCGCCGCCTCCCGGTGAATGATCTTCAGCGCCACGAGGCGGCCGTTGCGGGTGTCCCGGGCGCGGTAGACGTTCCCGGCCCCGCCCCGGCCGATCTGCTCGAGGATCCGGAAGTGCGCGAAATAGTGGTTCCGGCGCCAGTAGCGGAGGGTCTCCACCAGCTTTCGCCCGCCCTTGAGCAGAAAGTTCACCCCGACCACCGCCAGGACGAAGAGCGACCACCGGAACCAGGCCGTCTGGTAGAAGAACGGGCGGATCTCGAAGGCGAGGACGGCCTCGTCGGGGTTCCAGGCGCCGTCCGCGTTGCAGGCGCTCACGCGGAAGGTGTACTCCCCGGGGGAAAGGTTGGTGTACACGGCGTTGCGCAGGCCCGTCCCCTCCCGCCAGTCCGCGTCGAGGCCGTCCAGGCGGTAGCGGAAGCGCACCCGCTCGGGGGCGGTGAAGTAGAGGCTGGTGAAGCCGATGTACAGGTGGGCGGTGCCCGGGGGAAAGGCGAGCCCGGGCTCCCGGGGGTCGACGGGGCGGTCGTCCGCCCGGCACTCGTCGATGCGGACCTTCGGGGGCGCCGGCACGGCCATCACCGCCCGGGGGTCGACGAAAGCCACGCCGCCGGTGGTGGGGAACCAGAGTTTCCCGTCCGGGGTGCGGCAGCCCGCGGACTGGTTGGCCCCGTTGCACTCGGTGGACGGCAGACCGTCCCACAGCCCGAACACCCGGGTGCGGGCCCCGGCGGCCCTCCCGTCGGCCAGCGCGTCGAGGTCCTCCCAGGACACCCGGACGATCCCCTTGAGGTTGCAGACCCACGCGTACCCGACCCCGTCGTCGAGGATCTGCACCAGGTGCTTGTCGGGCATCTCGAGCTTCCGGTCGAGGTTCACGAAGTTTCCCCCCCGGTAGCGGTGAAGGCCCCCCGCGCCGAACCAGACCGTCCCGTCGGGCCGCACGCAGACGGCCAGGACACCGAGGTTCCGCAGCCCGTCCCGCTGGTCGAAGAGGGTCCACCGCCCCCCGGACAGGACACCGAGCCCCACGCCGAAGATCCCGAACCAGAGGCGGCCGTCCGGGCCGGGGACGACGGCCCGCACGTTGGCCCCCGCGGGGACCCCGGGCATCCGGATCGGCTCCAGCCGGCCGTCCCGGAAGTTGTACAGCCCGCGGCCGATGGTCCCCACCCACAGGTTCCCCGCGTCGTCGCGGGCAATGGCGCTGATGGTGCTGTCGCCGGGGACCCCGTCCCTCTCCCCGTAGAGGGTGAAGGACGTCCCGTCCGTGTGGCCGAGGAGGCCGCGCCCGCCGAACCAGAACCGCCCGTCGGTGTCCCGGTACCCCGCGCGGACGGCCACCTCGGGGACCCCGTTCTCCCGGCTCGGGTTCCGCACCGCGTGCCCGTCATAGCCGGAGAGCCCCGAGTTGGTCCCGATCCAGACGGCGTCCCCCTCCCCCGGGCAGACCATCCAGCAGAAGTCGTCCCCCAGCCCGATGCGGTGGGTGACGGGGGTGAACAGGCCGTCCCGAAGCCGCACCAGCCCGCCGCCGTTGGTCCCCACCCAGAGGGCGCCCTCCCGGTCCTCCAGGAGGCTGCAGATGCCGTTGACGGGCAGCCCCTCCGCCTTCGAGAGACGGTCGGCCCTGCCGTCCCGCACCCGGTAGAGGCCGGCGTTGTCCGTACCGGTCCAGAGGTTCCCGTCCCGGTCCACCCGCAGGCACGTCACCCGGGACCCCTCCGGCCACGGCCCCGGCTGCGTGGAGATCTCCCGGCCGGATTCGAAGATCGTCACGCCGGCCTCGCTGCCAGCCAGCACCCGACCGTCCGCGGCGGCCCAGAGCGCCTGCACCGAGCGCGGGGCGGTCCGGCTCTGAACCGGCGTGACCCTCCCGTCCTGATAGGTGGCCAACCCGCTGCCGCGGGTGCCGATCCAGAGGACCCCCCGGCGATCGACGCACAGGCTGGCGATGTCGTTGGACGGAAGGCCGTCCTGCATGCCCAGGCGGAGCGGCGGCTCGGCGTCCCGGAAACGGAACAGCCCCGTGTTGGAGCCGAACCAGACGGAACCGTCCCCCCCCGTGGCGAAACAGACGACCGTGGTGAGGCTGGGCAGCAGGCCCGGGACCGCGACGCGCTCGACCCGCGGCCTCTCGATCCGCACCAGGGAGGCCACGTTGGGCCAGGCCCAGACGCGGTCCTTCGCGTCGACCCCCAGCGCGTAGACGGAATCCTCCTCGATCTGCGGGGTGTTCCGCGTGTCGTAGACCCGGAAATCCGTCCCGTTGAAGCAGGCGATCCCGTTCTGGGTGCCGATCCAGAGGTAGCCCGACCGGTCCTGGGCCATCTGCTGGACGGAGAGCTGGGGCAGCCCCTCCTTGAGGCCCCAGGTGTCCTGGATGTACTGCCGGACGTTCCGCGAGGGGTCCAGGGCCGGGGCCCAGGGGAGGCAGAGCGTCAGCAGCAGGAGCACCGCGGCCCCCCGGGCGGACACCCGGCGGCAGGGGGTGAGGTTTCCCCTTCCCGACGCCCTCTCGGGGGCCCTTCCCGGCCGGACGGGGCGGTGCGGGCGGCTCATGCGGCCCCGCCCTCCGGGCGATGGCAAGCCACCCGGTTTCGTCCTTCGGCCTTGGCCCGGTACAGCGCCTGGTCGGCGAGGGAGACCAGTTCCATGGGGGAGGTGTGCCGGCCCGGTACCAGGCTGGCGACGCCCAAACTGACGGTGACGTGGTCCACCACCCGGGAACCGGGGTGGGGGATCGCCAGGGCTTCCACCGCCGCCCGGATTCGCTCCGCCACGCACCGGGCCCCCTCCACGTCCGTCTCCGCCAGCACCACGCCGAACTCCTCGCCGCCGTAGCGCCCGGCCAGGTCCGCCGGGCGGAAAACGGTGTCCCGGATGGCCTGCCCCACCTTCCGGAGACACGCGTCGCCCTCCTGGTGCCCGTTCTGGTCGTTGTACCGTTTGAAGTCGTCCACGTCCAGCATGACCAGGGAGAGGGGCTTGGCGTTGCGGGAGGACCGCCGCCACTCCTTCTCCAGCCCGTCGAGCAGTCTCCGGCGGTTGGCGATCCCGGTGAGCGGGTCCGTCACCGCGAGACGCTGCAGCTCGTCGTTAGCGTCCTTGAGCTGGGTGACGGCCTCCTCCAGCTGTTCCGTCCGCACGCGAACCAGCCTCTCCAGTTCCCGTTTCCGTCGCCGCATCCGCCAGAGCCGGAGGTGGATGTAGGCGGCCACGCAGAGGACGAGAACAGTCCCCAGCAGGATCCGGAACCCGAGGGTCTCCCGGAACCGGGGCACGATCTCGAAGGCGAAAGCGGCCCCGGTCTCGTTCCAGACCCCCTCGTTGTTGCAGGCGATGACCCGGAAGGTGTACCGTCCCGGTTCCAGGTTGGTGTAGTAGGCCTTCCGGCGGTCCTCCACCTCGTTCCAGTCGGTGTCGTACCCTTCCAGTCGAAACCGGAAGCGGATCTTCGACGGGACCACGAAGCTGAGCGCCGTGTACTGGAACTCGAAATCCCGTTTCTCCGGCTCGACCCGGGCCACCCCGTCTCCGGAGGGAAAGAGCGGGAGCGGCTGGCGGTCGCACAGCACCGCCTCGATGACCACCGGCGGGGGTCGGAGATTGCCCTGCAGCCTCGCGGGGTTCACCATGGCGACGCCCTCGGTGGTGGAAAAACACAAGGTGCCGTCGGGCAACCGGACGCCGGCCCGGGTGAACCCCCCGTTGCAGTCCTCCGTCCGCATGCCCTCCGTCCGCCCGAGAACGGTGCACGAAACCGAGGGGAGCGAACCGTCCATGAAGCGGCGCAACGCGGCGAGCGAACAGCGGCCGATCCCCGCCTGGGTCCCGAGCCAGAGGTTCCCGCCGCCGTCGGGCAGGATCGCGGTGATCACGTCGTCCGCCAACCCCTCGCGGACGGTGCAGACCTTCGCCTTCCCGTCGTGGATCCGCCACAGGCCGCCCGCGCTTCCCACCCAGAGGTCCCCGCGCTCGTCCTCCCAGAGCGAGAGGATGAACCGGTTGTGGTCGGCGTAGCGCAGAGCCCGGCCGTCCCTGACCCGAAAGAGCCCCATCCCGTAGGTCCCCACCCAGAGCGTCCCGGACCGGTCCCTGAAAAGGCACGTGAGGTTGGCGTCGGTCGGAAGTCCCTCGATCGTCACGGGGCGGGGTGGCTCCCCCGGGCCGTCGACCCGGAACAGGTCGTGGTGGTGGCCGAAGGTCCCCAGCCAGAGGTGGTCCCCGTCCGCCAGCAGGGCCGGGATGGCGAAGGTCCCCGTCCCTTTCTGCGCGAGGACCCGGCGCCAGCGGTCCCCGTCCCGGCAGTAGAGGCTCCCGGCGTCCGTGCCCGCCCAGAGCCGGCCCCGGGCGTCGCGGGCCAGGCTCACGATGCAGGTTTTCGGCGGCAGCCCGGCCCCGCCCGCCGTCACGGTCCACAAGCCCGGCCGGCCCCCGGGAGGGGCGCCCTCACCGGCGCCGTTGCCGCGGTCCCGCCCCGCCAGGGGCACGAGACGGTCGACTCCCTGTTCGGTGCCGACCCACACCGACCCATCGCCGCCATCGAGGAGCCCGTAGACGTAGGAGGAGGCCAACCCCTCCTCCCGCCCCCAGGTCTCGACGACGCCGTTCCGCAGGCGATGGAGGCCGCCCCCGTTCATCCCGAACCAGAGGGACCCCTCCCGGTCCTCCAGGATCGAGGTCACGCTGCAGTCGGGCATCGAATCGGTCTTCAGGGCCTGGAACCGGCCGTTTGCATACCGCAGCAGGCCGTTCCGGCTGGTCCCGACCCAGATGTTGCCGTCCGCATCCTCGAACAGGCCGTCCAGCGAGTCCGGGACCCCCGACTCGGCCCCGACGCGCGAGAACCGGTCCCCCTCGGACCGGAAAAGCCCGGAATCGCTGGTGGTCACCCACAGGCGCCCGCCCCGGTCGCACACGATCTTCAGGATGGTGGTGGCCGGCAGCCCGTCCGGGTCCCCCCAGGCCCGGAACCGCCGCCCGTCGTAACTCACCAGCCCCTTGCGGGTCCCGATCCAGAGGCGCCCCGCGGGGTCCTGGCACAGGGACGTCACCATGGGGTGCGGCAGCGATCCGGGCGCCGTCCCCTCCCGGGTGAACCGCCCCTGCCGGAAGCGGAAGAGCCCCCCGTTCAGGGTGCCGAGCCAGAGGGAGCCGTCCGGCCCTTCCAGCAACGACACGACGGAATCCTCCGGCAGCCCCTCCCGGCCCCCCCAGTGGTGGAAACCCCCGCCCTCGTACCGCATCAGGCCCCCGCCCAGGAAACCGATCCACAGGCCGCCCCCCGGGGAGGCGCAGAGGGTGGCCACGGCGCCCGTGACCATCCCGGGGGTGTTCCGCCGGTTGAACCGCACGGTCCGGACGCCGTCGAACCGGATCAACCCGTCGTCGGTCCCCAGCCAGAGGTAACCGTCGCGCGTCTGGGCGATGCAGCGGATCCCGGCGCTGACCCCCTGCTCCCGGCGCCAGGTCTCGTGAATGTAAACGCTCAGGGGCGTTTGGGGGTCGAGCGCAAAGACGACGGCGCCGGAGAGCGCGGCGGCCGCCAGGCCAAGGATCGCTCCCAGTCGGTATCGTGCTGATCGGGTGCGGGACGTCGTCATGGTCCGTCCTTTCGATGGGGTGAGGATAAGCCATTCGGGTCTGTAAATCAAGTGGGACCGTCCGGAACTCCCTCGCCTGCGTCTTCTCCAGGCCCCCGTCGCGTCTTTTCCAGGCCCCCGCGACCCCATTGCGTCCTCCCCGTTCCCCCATGCCTCCGTGTGGGTTTCTTGCGGAATGTCCTCTCGCCAAGGCACAGGGGCACGGAGAGGAACCGTCTCCGCTCACCGTGAATGGGCCGGCCCCCATCTCCGGTCTTCAGTCTTCGGCCTCCTGTCTCCTGTCTCCTGTCTCCCGCCTCCAATCCCTTTCTCCTGCCTCCAGACTACCGTCTCCCTGCCCCCTGTATTTTGAATTCTGGATTCTGGATTCCATCTTCCCCGTTTGTGTGTTTCGTGTGGTTCGTGGTTCAATTCCGTCTATTCCATGGTTCAATTTCCGTTTATTCCGTAATCCCCTTCCGCTTCACCCGGGTTGGGGCTTGACACCACCGCGCGGAACACGTTACATTGAGCTGTCGACATGAAAGGAAGGGGTTGAGCGGAGGGTCACGACGGTGCCTCTGGATTTCACCAAAACCCTGGAGAGTTCCCGCCTCCTGCTGAAAGCCTGGCGGCAGAGGGGGAAGGACGACTTCGCCCGGATGCTCGACGAGATGGCGCGGTGCATCGTCTCGGCCTCCGGCGAGAACGCCCGGGAAGTGAACGGGCGCTTCATGATCATCGTCAAGGGGATCCTGTCGGTCCTCTTCGTGAACCGGGCCGAGTTCATCATTCGCCAGTCGGTCCTGGTCTCGGAGAACTTCCTCAACGAGCCCGATCTCGGCAAGAAGCGGGAAGCCCTGGTGAGCGACCTGACGGCCTTCCTCCAGGATCTCGACGCCGAACGGTCGGACCACGCCTTCTCGGAGGGCGTGGTGCTCTACCTGAAGACCTGCCCGGTGGAGGAGCTTCGGAACGCTTCCGTGGAGTCCATGGCCGACCGCTTCGGCCTCAGCCGGAATTACTTCGCGGACAAATTCAAGAAAGAGAAAGACATGACGGTCCACGACGCCGTCATCGAGGAGAAACTGAACCGGGCCCTGCTGGCCCTCAAGAGCGAAAACGAGGAGGAGTCGGTACCGGTCAAGCAGCTCTCGTGGATGCTGGGCTTTTCCGACCCCGTCTACTTCAGCCGCCTCTTCCGCAAGCGCTTCGGGTTCAACCCCACGGAAATCCGCGACCTTTGAATCTTGGCGCGGGCTTTGTCCCAATGCAACCAACTAATCTCTGCTATCCCTGCGGGATAGGATTTCCAAGTCTTTCAAGCGGCAACGGTGGCTGACGCAACGGGGTTGAACATTCCCGATGCCGGACGGAGTCATGCCTGAACCGAAGCGAAAAGTTAGTGGCATTGGGCTGAAGCCCGCGCCTTGACGATATCGAGGAAGATTCTATTGCCGCCGGCTCTTCGCGGGTGTAGAATCGGCGCCGTGACTCAACGACGAACGAAGGACTCGTGAACGAAAGCGCCCTGAAGGAGGACCCATGGGAAAGCATTCCAAGACCAGCTGTATCGGCATTCTGACTTCGGGCGGTGACTGCCCCGGCCTCAACGCCGCCATCCGCGGCGTGGTCAAGCCCGCCCTCTCCGAGTACGACATGAAGGTCATCGGCGTCTACGACGGCTTCCGCGGCCTCGTGGAGAACCGGACCGCCTCCCTGGAGTCGGCCATGGTCAGCGGCATCCTCACCCACGGGGGCACGATCCTGGGGACCAGCCGCGACAAGCCCCACCGCCTGGAAATGGGCGGCACCCTCATGGACATGACCCAGGCCGCGGTGGACAACGCCCGGCGCCTGGGGATCCAGTGCCTCGTCTGCCTGGGCGGCGGCGGCACCTCGAAAAACGCCCTCCACCTCTGGAAGGCGGGAGGACTCAATGTCCTGACCCTTCCCAAGACCATCGACAACGACGTGGCCCACACGGACGTCAGTTTCGGATACGACACGGCCCTGGGCATCGCCACGGAGGCCATCGACCGCCTTCACACCACCGCCACGAGCCACCACCGGATGATCGTGGTGGAGATCATGGGGCATAACGCCGGCTGGCTGGCGCTGGGCGCGGGGATCGCCGGCGGCGCGGACATCATCCTGATCCCCGAGATTCCCTACTCCCTCGAGGCCGTGGTGAACCACCTCATGGAGCGGCGCCGTTCGGGCAAACGTTTCTCCATCATCGCCGTCGCCGAGGGCGCCCTCTCCCGGGAGGAGGTCAAGGCCGCCCGCAAGGCCGAGAAGGAAAAGGACGGCGGCAAGGACGAGAAGGAGAAGGAGAAGAAGGGCCCGGACCCGAAGGATGCCCGTTCGAAGAAGGAGGACGGGAAGGCCGATCACGGGGCGAAGCTCAAGGAGTCCCACCTCGTCCAGGAGTCGAAGGCCAGCCGTCTGGCCCGCCAGATCCAGATGATCACGGGCTTCGAGGTCCGGGTCACCTCCCTGGGCCACGTCCAGCGGGGCGGGATCCCCTCGCCGGCGGACCGTCTGCTCTGCACGCGCCTGGGGACCGCCGCCGCGCAGCTCCTGGCCGAGGGGACCTACAACGTCATGGTGGGGGTCCGGGGCGACCAGTGCATCCCCATCCCCCTGGAGAAAGTCACCGGCCGCGTCAAGACCGTCCCGCCCGACCACCCCTGGGTGAAGACCGCCCGGCTCGTGGGGACCTGCCTCGGGGACGGCAAGTAGCCCCGGGAGGGTACGGTGACCTCTCCTGCGCCCTCGCCAAGGCGCAGGGCCCGGCGCGAAAGCACGATGTCCGGCATCGCTCCCGGAGCGCGTCGGCCGTGCCGCCGTCACCCCCCTGCCCCGTGCGCCCGCTCCGTGCCCCCGTGCCTCCGTGAGATTCATTTCCGGAAACAGCGCTCGCCAAGGCACCGGGGCCCGGAGAAGAGGCCGGTTTCCCCTCTCATTCCCTTGACAACGGTTCCGTTTTAGTCAAGAATGCGGCACCGGAAACCCCGGAAGAGAGGCCCCGGCCCATGACCCTGGCCTTCGATTTCACGAAAACGCTCGAAAACTCCCGCTATCTGCTCAACGTGTTCCAGAACCGCGGGTTGGGCGTGTTTCGGAAAGTGCTCTGGGAGGTCACGGACGTGATCCTGGAAGACGCCCGGGGCGCTCTCCCCGTGATCGACGGGCGCTTTCTCACCATCGTGTCGGGGATCCTGTCCGTTCTTTACGTCAACCGGTCCGACCAGATCATCCGGAAAAATGTCCTCGTTTCGCAGGGATTCCTGCACGAGAACGATACGGAAGCGAAGCGCGACCGTTTCGTCCAGGACCTCGCCCGTTTCCTGGAGACGTACCTCGGCGAAGCCGGTGGCCGGGAGTTCTCCGAGCGGGTGATTTTCTTCCTCAAGACCTGCTCCCTCGAGGAACTCAAGCAAGTGAGCACGGAGACCCTGGCCGAGCGTTACCAACTGAGCAAGAACTACTTCGCGGACAAATTCCGCAAGGAGCAGGGGGCCACCCTCCACGAAGCCATTTCGGACGAGAAACTCAACCGGGCCCTCCTGATCCTTCGCAACGAGGGCCGGGGTGTCTCCGTCAAGAACCTCTCCTGGATGCTGGGATTTTCCGACCCCGTCTACTTCAGCCGCCTCTTCCGGAAACGCTTCGGCATGTCGCCCGGCGAAGCCAAGGCCCTCTGAGCCCGGGGCCCGCCCCAATCCCCCTTCCCGGAAGCCGTCTCAGCCCCCCGGCAGGGTGTCGAGCACGGCGCGGATGGCCTCGGGGGTTTTCAGCCGGGTCGAGGGGTTGCGGTCGATGAGCTGCGCCACGAAGTCCGACACCGGTGCGGGGATGTCGAACTGGAAAACCCCGGGGGGCGGGAGCGGGTCGTGGACGATGGCGGCGATCAGGTCGCCCTCGTCCGCGGCGTCGTAGGGGCGCCGCCCCGCCAGGAGTTCGTAGAGGATCATCCCGAGGGCGTAAACGTCCTGCTCGACGCCGGAAACCCGCCGGCCGAGGATGGACTCCGGCGGCAGGTAGTACACGGTCCCGGCGATCTCGCCGGTCCGGGTCAGCGTCGCCCCCCCCAGGAAGCGGGCCGTCCCGAAATCCAGTATTTTCAGGTTGTTTCTCAGCCCCTCGCGCAGGGTATCCGGCCCGGTCGCCGCGTCCCAGGGGAAGGAGGCCTTCACCATGAGGTTCTCCGGTTTCAGGTCCCGGTGAGCGACCCCCAGGGCGTGAAGTTCGTCCAGAACGTCCAGGAGGAAGCGGAAGACGGCCAGGGCTTGCGGGACCGTCTGTCTCCCCTTCGCCATGACCTGGCGGAGCGTCACGCCCTCAACGTGTTCCATGGCGATAAAGACCCGGTCGCCCGCACGGCCCTGCTCATGGATCCGGGCGATGTTCGGGTGCCGGACGGTTTCCATCACCTTGCTCTCGGTGGCCAGCCGCCGGAGGGCCTCGGCATCCAACTGGCTCTCGTGGAGCACTTTGAGGGCCACCGTCTTCCCGTCCCGCCGGTCCCGGGCCCGGTACACGGACCCCGCCCCGCCCTGCCCGATCCGTTCGAGGAGGCGGTAGGGGCCGAGGGAATGGTCCTGCCGCCAGAAGCGGAAGCTCTCCGACAGCCTGCGCCCCCCCCGGTAGAGGAAGTTCAGCCCGACGGCGGCGGCCAGGATCACCAGGACCTGGAACCAGAGTGTCTGGTGCACCTGGGGCAGGATCTCGAAGCGGACCCGGGTTTCCTCCCCGTTCCACGGCCCCCCGTGCCGGGACGCCGAGACGCGGAAACAGTACGCCCCCGGCGCCAGGCGGGTGTACGAGGCGTTCCGGGAGGGCCCCGAATCCTGCCAGCCCTCATCGAACCCGTCCAGCCGGTACCGGTAGCGCACGCTCTCCGGCGCGGACAGGCACAAGCCCGTGAACTGGAAATCGAGCCGGGAGGTCCCCGGGGGGAAGCGCGGCACTTCTCCCGATAGCACCACCGGGCTGGAATCCACCCGGCACTCCTCGATCCGGACCCGCGGCGGGGCGGCCGGCGGGGGGATATCCCGGGGCCGGACGGTCACCACGCCGGCGGGGGTTGGAAACCACAAGCGGCCGTCGGGCGTCCGGCACCCGGCGGACTGGTTCGCCCCGTTGCACTCCGGCACGGGCATCCCGTCCTGGACGCCGAAGACCTTGGGCCCAAGCGTGGGGATGCGTCCGTCGGCCAGGGCGTGGAGTTCCGCCCGCGGGACCTTCACGATGCCGTCGAGGCTGGTGAGCCAGAGGTTGCCCTCCCGGTCGTCCACGATCTGCAGAAAATGCTCGTCCGGGACCTTCAAGCGACCGCCCAGCCAGGTGAACTTCCCGTCCCGGTACCGGTGGATGCCCTTCCCGCAGAACCACAGGGTCCCGTCGGGGTCCTCGAGGATGGAGAAGAGGGTCAGGTTCCGGATCCCGTCCCTGCGGTCGAAAAGGGTCCACTGACCGTTCTTCAGCAGGGCCAGCCCGATCCCCGAGAGGCCGAACCAGACGCGCCCGTCCCCGCCCCGGACGATGGCCCGGACCTGTGCGTTGGGGAGGACGCCCGGCATCCGGGCGGGGACCAGCTTCCGATCCCGGAACGTGAACAGGCCGTTCCCGTTGGTGCCGACCCACAGGGTCCCGGCCTCGTCCCGGAGGATTGCCGACACCAGTGCCCCGAACGGCAGGCCCTCCGCCTCCCCGAAAATGCTGAAGCGCTGATCCCGGTAAGACCCGAAGTACCCCCAACCCCCGAACCAGAAGGTCCCGTCGGCATCGAGGAAGCCGGACCGTATCGCGACCTCGGGAACACCCTCCGCCTGGCCGTAGTTCCGGATTCCCGCGGGCGAACAGGAGGCCAGCCCGGAGTTGGTCCCGAACCACACCGCCTCGCCGGCGCCCGGGCAGACCATCCAGCAGAAGGGGTCCGCCACCCCCTCCCGACGGGTGAAGGGGGTGAAGATGCCGTCCCGGAGGCGAAGGAGGCCCCCGCCGTTGGTCCCGACCCACAGGTTCCCTTCCTGGTCCTCGAGAAGGCGGTTGAGCGTGTTGACCGGGAGACCGTCGGCGGTGGAGAGCCGTTCGACCCGCCCCTCCCGGTACCGGTAGAGCCCGCTGGTGTTCGTGCCGACCCAGAGGTTCCCGTCCCGGTCGACCCGGAGGCAGGTGACCCGCGAGTTCCCCGGCCAGAAGGCGGGGATGGTGGAGAGGACCCGGCCGTCCCGCAGGACGTGCACGCAGCGGTCCATGCAGACCCACAGGTCGCCCCCCGGCGCACAGTCCAGCGCCATGACGGAACTCCCCGGCAGCGGGCCGGCGAAACGCGACACCCGGCCGTTCCGAAGATACGCCAGGCCGAAGGTGTACAGGGAGATCCAGAGGGTGCCGGACCGGTCGACGCACAGCGCGCCGATCGTCTCGCCGGGCAGCCCCTCCGGCACCCCGATCCGGGCGGGGGGAAGGCCGTCCCGGAAGCGGAAAAGCCCGTTGTTGGTCCCGAAGTAAACGGAACCGTCCGGCGCCGCGGCGAAGGAGCCCGCGTGGGTGCTCTCGAAATCCAGGCCGGGGATGGGGACGGTCTCGAGGCGGTGCCCGTCGAAACGGGTGACGTTCCCCCCGTCGGCCCAGGCCCAGACACGGTCGCGGGCATCGACTCCCAGCGCCCAGAAGGAGTCCGACCCCAACTGGGGTGCTTCCGCCGTGCTGTAGGTCCGGAAGGTCTCGCCGTTGAAGCGGGTGAGACCGTTCTGCGTCCCCAGCCAGAGATGGCCGGCCCGGGTCTGGGCCAGGCTCTGAACCGACATCTGGGGCAACCCCTCCCCCAGGCCCCACGTTCTGAATGCGTACTGCGTGACCTTTGTCGAGGGGTTCAAGGGAAAAACCGGCAGGGAGGACGCCAGCGCCAACCCCGCCGCCAGGGTAAGCAACCGGAAGACACGCGGGGGTCTTCCCGGGAGCGGTGCGACGGCCCGTCGTTCCCCTGCCGGGAAGGCGGCCGGGCGCTTCACGGTGAGCCCTCGGCGGGCAGGGCCTCCAGCCGGTTCCGGCCGGCCGCTTTCGCACGGAAAAGGGCCTGCTCGGCCTGCGCCACGAGGTCTTCCGGGTCCGAACGCGGTGTCGGGACGAGGCTGGCAACCCCGAGGCTGACGGTGAGGTGGTCCGTCACCCGGGAGCCCGGGTGCGGGATCCCCAGGGACTCCACCGCCGCCCGGATACGCTCGGCCACCACCCGGGCCTCCTCCAGGCCCGTCTCGGCCAGGGCCACCCCGAAGCGGTCGTCCGCGAACCGACCGGCCAGGTCGTAGGCCCGGAAGGCGCAATCCCGAACGGTGTTTCCCACCTTCCGAAGGCAGGCGTCCCCGTTGTCACGACCGTTGTGCGCGTTGTACAGGGCGAAATCGTCCAGGTCGGCCAGGATCAGCGACACGGGCTTGAGGCTCTCCCGGGCGCGCTCCCATTCCCGGGTAAGCGTGTCCATCATCCGGTCCCGGTCGGGGAGCCCCGTCAGCGGGTCCGTATGGCTCTGCCCCCGGAGGGTGTCGTGTTCCCGGCCGAGTTGCGCCAGGGCCTCGTCCAGTTCCCGCGTCCGGTCCCGGATGCGCTGCTCGAGTTCTTCCCCGCCCCGGCGAACCCGCCGCGTGTGCAGGCGGAAGAGCAGGATCACCAGGAACCCGACGGCCACGGCGATTCCGGCGCGAAACCCGGCGGTCTGGTCAAAGCGGGGCTGGATTTCGAAGGTGACGGTATCCCCGGCCTCGTTCCACACCCCGTCGTTGTTGCAGGCGGTGACCCGGAACGCGTATCGTCCGGGCCCCAGGTTCGTGTAGTAGGCTTCCCGGCGGTCTTCCGCGTCGATCCAGCCCCGGTCGTAGCCTTCGAGCCGGTAGCGGAAGCGGACCCGCGCGGGAACGAGGAGGCTCAGGGCGGTATACCGGAAAGCAAAGTCCCGCCGGCCTTCCGCGATGTTGAGCACGTCCGTTCGCCCCGGCACGAGCGGGACCGGCAGCCGGTCGGCCTCCATGGATTCGACGACCACGGGCGGCGGGTGGGGATTTCTCGGAAGCCTGGCCGGATCGACCATCGCCACGCCCGCCTCGGTGGAGAAGCAAAGCGTCCCGTCGGGCATCCGGCAGGCCGCCCCGTTGAACCCCCCGTTGCACGACGCGGACCGCATCCCGTCACTCTCGTTGAAAACGGCCAGTTCGAGGGGGGCCGGCATCCCGTCGGCTACACGGCGCAAGGATTCCGCGGCGCACCGGAACAGGCCTCCGGGCGTCCCGAACCACAGGTGGCCGGAATCGTCGGCGATGACGGCGGCAATCGCTTCCCGCGCCAGGGGCGATTTCCCGGGGATGCCCTGAGCTTTCCCTCCCCGGACGCGGTTCAACCCGTCCACGGTCCCCACCCAGAGGTCCCCCCGATCATCTTCGAACAGCGTCAGCACGTAGTCGCTGGCCAACCCGTTCCCCGGGTGGTAACGGACGGCCCGTCCGCCCTCGACCCGGAACAGGCCGGAGCCGAAGGTGGCGACCCACAGCGCCCCCGAACGGTCCCGGGCCAGGGTGGTGACCGAGGCGTCCCGCGGGAGACCCTCGAATTCCAGGGCGACGGGGCGCGCGCCCGGCGTGTCGATCCGGTACAGGTTCGCCATGCGGCTCTGGCCGTAACATCCCAGGATCATCCCGTCCCCTTCCGCCAGGAGCGCGGTGATGGAAAAAGCCGCCCGCAGATCGTGAAGGGGCACCGGCTGCCAGGCCTGGCCCCGGAGGAGGTAGAGTTCGCCGCTCTTCGTGCCGGCCCACAGACGGTTGGATTTGTCCATGGCCAGCGACAAGGCGTGGACGGACCGGGATGGCCAACGCCCCTCGGGGACGAACCGGGCCCCGCCCGCGACGGGGCTTGGCACGCCCTCGCGTCCCGGTCCGCCGGGCCCGTCGCTCCCCGGCAGAAACCGGAAGACCCCGTCGGGACCGGCTGCCCGAAGCACCCCGTCGGGGCCGCAGAACAGGCCCCGGACCCGGAAGGCGGGGAGCCCCTCCGTCGCGCCGTACGTGGCGACCGCGGCGTCCCGGAGCCGGTGCAGCCCGCCTTCCGGAAGGGCGAACCAGAGGGCGCCCTCCCGGTCCTCGCAGATCCCCCGGACCCACAGGCCCTTGATCGCATCGGGGGCGAAGCGGTCGAGCCGGCCGTCCGACAGGCAGAAAATCCCGTCGTGGATCGTCCCGATCCACAGGCGGCCCCGCCGGTCCTCCCGGAGGCTCGCCAGGCGGGAAGGCAGGCCCGCGTCCGCACCGACGTTCCGGAAAAGGCCCCCTTCCCTGCAGTACAAACCGTTCTGGTGCGTGGCGACCCACAGGCGACCCTGCCGGTCGAGGGTGATGGCCCGGACCAGCACCGGCGGCATTCCCTCCTTGTCCTCACAACGGTTGAGCCGGCCGCCCTCGAAATGAAAGAGACCTTCCAGGGTGCCGATCCACAGCCCCCCGCTTCCGTCGGGGCAGAGGGCCGAGACGGCGGGGAGGGTGTCCTGCCCCTTCCCGCCGCGGTGAACGGAGAGCGCGCCGCCCCACAGGCGCGCCAACCCCCCGTTCAGGGTGCCGATCCAGACCGAGCCGTCGGTCCCTTCCGCGAGCGCCGTGACGGTGTCTCCGGGGAGGCCGTCCCGGCTCGTCCAGGTCCTGAATTCCCCCTGGTGGCACCGCAGCAGGCCGCCGCTCAGGATGGCGGCGTAGAGCGACCCGTCCCGCGCGGCGAGCACTCCGGAAACCAGGTTCATGCTCATGGCGGGGACGTTCTGCCGGTTGAAACAGACGCCCCGAACGCCGTCGAAACGGACGAGACCGTCGTCGGAGGCCAACCAGAGGTAGCCGTCGAGGGTCTGGGCGACTCCCCAGAGGTTGGAGGGGATTCCGTTCTCTTTTCCCCAGCTCTCGTGCCGGAGGGCGGAGAGAGGCGGCGTGGGGCCCGCGGTGAGACCGGGGATGAGGATCGCCATCCCGGCAACGACGCCGACGATCGCAATCCACCGGTTCCGACGGGTCTTCCCCCTGGGCATTCACCGCCTCGATCACGGGCTGAGGCCAAGCCTAGCCAAGCCTCACCACGATGTCAAGGCGGATTTCGGGGATTTCCTTCTCCTGCAAGGCGAAAACCCTGTGATTCCTCAACCGGCCGGAAACCCGGCCGGACAGGCGATCCGGTCGCATTCAGCAATGACACGGTCGGAAAAGCCCGGATTCGGATCTCACGGAGGCACGGGGGCACGGAAAGGAATCAGAAGGATTGTTGATTCTATTCAATACGATTTGCGTTTCTCCGTGCCTCCGTGCCTCTGTGAGAGGGGCACAGGTGCCAGGTTCTGTCTAAAGTGAAAGCGAAACCGCCCCGGCCGCTTCGGGTGCCGCCTACCGGTTCGGGGATTTGCCCGCACCCCTTCAGGGTGCGTTTTTTCCACCTCCCCCCGCCGCGTCCCGGGGGCGGCGACGCGGGCGCCCGGAACGTTCCGGCCTCCGGGCCGATCGGGACCGGCGCCCGCGTCTGGCCCCCGGCTGGGACGCCCCCTCCCCTTCGGGGCGGGGTCCGCGAACGTCCAATCCCGATCCGCGTCGGGACGACGCGTACGAACTTTCTGGTTCGCACGCGCCGTCCCGGCGCGGGGGTGGGGGGGCGAGGTTTGGGGTGGGGTTTGTGGTCCGCGTCGGGACGACGCGTACGAACTTTCTGGTTCGCACGCGCCGTCCCGGCGCGGGGGTGGGG
>JAGNHB010000029.1 GCA_018001935.1 Acidobacteriota bacterium | reverse complement strand
GGGTAGGACCTCGGGGGGGCGGCCGGCGGGGGAGGCACCGGGTGGGGACCCGACGGCCCCGAAAAGCGGGGAGCCGTGGCAGGCGGCGTCGGGGTTGCCGGGGGCGCCGTGGCGGGCCCCCGGGGCTGCGCGCCCGCCGGCGGGGGCATCGGGGCGGTGGGCCGCGCGTGGACCGGCAACGAAACGGGCGAGGGGGTCGCGCGGGGGGAAGGCGGCGGGGTCGGCCCCCCCACCGGCTGGACGGGGCGTGGCGTCACGCCCTGGACCCGGACGGTCCCGGCCAGGGGGGAGACCAGGATCTGCGTCGGTGCGGTATTGAGGGCGCTCCCGGCCTTGGCGGCGTTTTTCAGGGCCTCCGCGAAGGTGGCGCACGTGGGGAAACGCCGGTCCGGCTCCTTCTCCAGCGACCGGACCACCACCTCCTCCACCGACGGCAGGACCATCGGGTTGAACTGCCGGACGGGGGGGGGCGGCTGGAAAAGGTGCCCCTGCTTCACCATGAAGTCGACGTCGGCCTCGCTGTCCGCCAGGTCGAAGGGGGGCCGGCCGGTGAGCATTTCGTAAAGGACGCAGCCGAAGCTGTAGATGTCCGCCCGGTTGTCGACGGTGCGCGGTTTGACCAGCTGCTCGGGGCTGATGTAGTGGGGTGTGCCCAGGGAAACCCCCGTCCGGGTCTTCCGCTCCACGCCGCGCATCAAAGCGATCCCGAAGTCGGTGAGGAACGCCCGGCCTTCCCGGTTCAGGAGGATGTTGGACGGTTTGACGTCGCGGTGGATGATCCCCTTCTCGTGAGCGTGGTTGAGGGCTTCCAGGATGTCACAGGAGATGCTCACCACCTCGGGAAGAGGGAGGGACCCGTTCGCCTCGTGGAGGCGCCGGGTCAGGGGGCCGCCGTCCAAAAACGGCATGACCAGGAAGAAGACGCCGTCCTCGGTGAAGAACTCATTGATCCCGACGATGTTGGGGTGCTGGAGAAGCGCCATGGCCTTCGCCTCGTCGATGAAGCGGGCGCCGAAGTTGGGGTCCTCGGCCAGCGCCTCCATGAGGATCTTGACGGCGACCTTCTTCTCCAGGATGATGTGGTGGGCCAGCCACACCTCGCCCATCCCCCCCTGCCCGATCTTCCGGTCCAGGATGTAGTCGCGGATGCGTCTGCCCGATTCCAACACGACGACCTCTCTAGCTGTTCAGACTGTAGGCTGTCAGGCTGAAGGCTGTCAGGCTGAAGGTCCCGAGATTGCCGTGACCGGCATTTGTTCCCGTAGCCCTTACCTCCGTAACCCTTACCTCCGTTAGCCTTACCTCTGTCCCTTCCGACCTTCAGCCTAACAGCCTTCAGCCTTCAGCCTATCAGCCTTCAGCCTTCAGCCTCAATTGACCAGCGACCCCACGCGCTCGCCCATCACCGCCCTGCGGATGTTCCCCGGCTCGAAAATGTTGAAGACCACGATGGGGAGGTGGTGCTCCCGGCAGAGGGAGAACGCCGTGGCGTCCATGACCCCGAGGTTGCGGGAGAGCGCCTCGTCGTACGTCAGCCGCGGCATGAAGACGGCGTCCGGGTTCATGGAGGGGTCCTTGTCGTAGACGCCGTTCACCTTGGTGGCCTTGAGGACCACGCGGCAACCCGCTTCCAGGGCCCGAAGGACCGCGGCGGAGTCGGTGGTGAAGAAGGGGTTCCCCGTGCCGCCGGCGAAGAGGACCACGAAGCCCTCCTCGAGGGCCTGGCGCGCATTGACCCAGGACACGGCGTCCGAGACCTGGGGGAGGAAAAACGGGGAGAGGACCCTCGTCTTGCAGCCCTTCCGATTGAGCGCCTCGGAGATGGCCAGGCAGTTGATCAGGGTGGCCAGCATCCCCATGTAGTCCCCCGTCACCCGCTCCACCCCGAAATCCTTCCCGGAAAGCCCGCGGAAGATGTTTCCCCCGCCCACGACGATCCCCACCTCGTACCCCAGTTCGGCGACCTCGGAGATCTCGTTCCCGAGATAGTCCAGGAATTCGGGGTCGAAGGGTTCGGTGGTCTTCCCCTGGAGGGCCTCCCCGCTCACTTTCAGCAGGACTCGCCCGTAACCCGGCAGTTTCGACATCCGCACGACCTCCGTACCGCAAAGCGCTCGCAACTCGTGTATCCCGACTGAATTGTCCGCCCATCGGGCCGGTTTGTCAAGGTGAAACCCCTTTACGCCCGCCCGGGTTACCTTTACAATCAGACGGGTCGACCCGGCCCGGGCCGACGTGGGGAAACAGCATGAGGACCGCTTCCGTAACCAGACGGGTTGCCCTCTTCGGGATACTGGCCGCCGGCGTGGCCTGCGTCCCCGCCGCCGAAGGCCTGTGGCTCCCCTGGCAGGTCACCGCGGACGCCCTCTCCGCGAAAGGTTGCCGCCTCGAACCCGCCGACTTCTTCGCCGACGGCGCGCCGGGTCGCCTGTGCCGGGCCGTCGGCCGGACCAGCACGGGCGGGACGGGGGCCTTCGTCTCCCCGGGAGGGCTCGTCCTCACCAACTACCACGTCATCCAGTCCCTCCTTCCGTGTCTCGAGGCCGCCGGGGGGTTCTCCGCCGCCCAGGGTTTTCTCGCGGGCTCCCCCGGGGAGGAACTTCCGCTCCCCGGCCTGGAGATCGAGCTCACCACGGGAATCGAGGACGTGACCGACCGCGTCCGCGGCGTGTTCCGCGCCGGCCTGACGCCCGACCGTCTCCGCGAGCGGGAACAGGAGGCCCTGGGTCGGCTGGTCCGCGAGTGCCGGGCCCGGGAAGGGGAGGAGTGCCGCGTCGTCCCCGGCGGGGAGCACCGCACCTGGTACCGCGTCACGGTGCAGAGGCTGTCGGACGTCCGTCTCGTCTACGCGCCGCCCCGTTCCGTGGCTGACCTGGGCGGGGAGGAGGACAACTGGCGGATGCCCCGCTTCGCCGCCGATTTCGCCCTGGTCCGGGCCTGGGGGGACCCCCGCGGGCGGCCTGCCCCGCACGGCCCCGCCAACGTCCCCTGGCCGTCCGCGGACTTCCTCCCGTTGTCCCCCCGGGGCGTGGGGCCCGGGGACTTCCAGGCCGTGATCGGGTATCCCGGGGTCACGAGCCGGGCCCGGACCAGCGCCGACGCCGAGTTCGCCCTGCGGCGCACCCTCCCGTTGCGGGTCGCCCTTTTCCGGGAGATGCTCGAGGCCCTCGGGCAGGCGGAAGCCTCCCCGGAGACGCGGGAGCGCCTGGCCGGCCGGGCCCGGCAGGTCGCCAACCTCCTCGACCAGGCCCGGGGGCTTCTCGAGGGGATGCAGTCCCGGGACCTTCCCGCCCGCCTCCGCGCCCGCGAAAACCGGCAGGCCCTGGGAGAGGGGGTGGACGGCCCGGTCGCGCTCCGGAGGCTGCTGGACGCCCAATCCAGACTCCTGGAACGCCTCGCGGGGGCCGCCGAGCGGGACCTGCTCCTGGGTTTCCTGGTCTGGTCCTGCGACGCTTTCCGCGCGGCCGACACCCTGAACCGTTATCACCACGAGCGGGACCTCCCCGACGAGGCCCGCTCGCCGGACTTCCGGGCGGGAGCGCTCAAGGCCCTGGCCGGCCGCCTGAAGAGCCCCTGCTGGGGGATGAGCCCGGAGGCCGACCGGCAGCTGCTGTCCCTGTTCATCCGGCGCCTGGCCCGCCTGCCGGAACCCTGCCGCCCACCGGCCGTCCTGCGTGCCCTGGAGGAGGTGAAACCGGGGGCGGGGGAAGCCGCCGCCGACACCCTGGCGGAGGTCCTCATCGACGGCTCACGGTTGCTGGACCCCGCCGAGCGGGCCCGGTTGATGGACCCGGGCTACTACCGCTCCCGGCAGGACCGTGATCCCCTGTTGCGCTTCCACCGCGCCCTGCGGAGGGACATCGGCCCGATGCTGTCCCGGGAGCGGCCCTACCGGGACGAACTGTCGCGACTCCGGGAGCGGGCCCTCGACGTCGGCCGCGACGGGGGAGCCCGGTCCGCCCCCGACGCCAATGGGACCGTGCGGGTGTCCCTGGGGAGGGTCCGGGCGCTCGAAGCGGGAAAAGCGGCCGGGACCTGGAACACCACGCTGGCCGGCGCCCTGGCCCGTGACGACGGGGCATACCCCGGCCCGCTCCCCGGGCGTCTCCGGGACCTGGCCCGACAACGCGACCTCGCCCCGTGGGCGGACCCCGCCACCGGCGAAGTCCCCGTCAACTACGTCTGCGACGCCGACCTGTCGGCCGGCAACTCCGGGAGCCCTGTCCTCGACGGGGAGGGACGCCTTGTCGGGCTGGTCTTCGACGGCCTCTACGAGGCGATCGCCTCCGACTGGCTCCACGACGACGCGGCCTCGCGCGCGGTCTGCGTGGACGCCCGCTACATCCTGTTCCTCCTCGACCGCCTGGCCGGTGCGGAGACCCTCCTCCGCGAACTCCTCCCGGCCCCGCACGGCGCGCCGGCGGAGTGAGCCCAAGGGTCTCCAAACGACCCGCAACCGGCGGAAGTACCCCCTGCCGGGGGGACATTCGCTTGCTAACATCTTTTATTCCTTTGGGATAAAGATACCTTTTGCGCGCTTGGCGCCTTGGCGAGAGACGACCCGGATCCGGATCTCGCCAAGGCGCAAAGACCGCCAAGAAAACCGGATCGCCAGGGATGCGGCCGAGGGGCGCGCAAGGTCGCCTTCACCGGGTCGTCGCACCTCGGGGAGAGAGCCTCCGGAATGGCTCTCACAGAGGCGCGGAGGCACGGAGAAAAATCATAAGGATTGATGAGCCCGCAAAAAGTCGCGAAAGGGAGATTTCCCGCGAATAACACGAATATACGCGAATTTATAACACGAATAATATCTAGCAGTTTTTGAATTTTGATTCGCGTTTATTCGCGTGATTCGCGGGCAAAATGCGACTTTTTGCGGGGGTGTCAGAATTGTTTATACTATTAAATACGATTTGGATTTCTCCGTGCCTCAGGGCCTCTGTGAGAGAAAATGCCTTCTCCCCGAACGCATCTTTTCTGAATTCTGAATTCTGAATTCTGGATTCTGAACTCTGAACTCCTCGTTCGTGTGGTTCGTGGTTCAATTTCCGTGTATTCCGTGTATTTCGTGGTTTGATCTCCGGTTGATCGGGCTTTCCACGCGACCTGATTCATCCCCATATTTCAGGTGTTTGGTGGTCAAGACCCGTCAATTGAACCCCGGCAGGCGGAACTTCAAGGTCACCTCGCCGGTGGCGCGGTCGACGCTGATGGATTGCCCTTCCATCGCCAGGGCCTGGCCGGTCGCCATCTGCAGGACGCCGCTGAGGAACGAGAGCCCCTGGTTGAGGGTCTGTTCCAGCGCCTCGGCGGAAACCGGGGGCAGCCCCCGCGCCCGCTCCCCGGACGGGGGCAGTGCGCCCGTCCCTCTCCCCGGTTCCGTGCCGGCCTCGGGCCCCGGCCCGGGCCCGACCCCGGTTTCGGGCCGGGCCGTCAGGGCGTCTTCCCGCCGGTCCCGCGTCTGATCCCCGGCCCTCTCCCCGGAGGTCACCGGTTCCGGCCACCCGGCCGGGGCGACCTCCGCCGGTGCGGGAAGGGGCCCTTCGGCGGGAAGCGGGAGAAGCTCCGGGACGGCGATGGCGTCCGCACCCGAGAGCAGGCCCCCCTCCCCCGCCGCGGCGCCCGATTCGGCTTGCTCCGGCCCGAGCAGGGCCCCGGTCTCGTCGGCTTCGGTGTCCGGCTCGGCCTCGAACGAGGGAACCGGGGAGGGGTCGGTCTCCTCCGCCCCGTCGGCCGGACTCTCCGCTTGCTCCAACCCGGCCAGCAGGTCACGCATCTGCGTGAAGAACGTCGCCTTCCCCTTCTGGGCGAAGTTCACGACGTCCTCGGTCGCGCACTCCTTGAGGACAGCGTCGAACAGTTCCTGTTTGAGGCCGATGCCGTCGGCGATCCGGGCCTCGACGGAGTTGAGCGCCACGAGGCTGATGACCAGGAGGCTGTCCGCCTTCTGACCCAGGCGGTCGATCCGGCCGATCCGCTGGTTCTTTTTTGCCGGGTTCCAGGGAAGGTCGAAGTTGATCACCGTGTCCGCCACCTGGAGGTTGAGCCCGGCCCCGCCCGCCTCGGTCGACAGGAACACGCGGCACTCGGGGTTGCTCTCGAATTCGGCGATGAGGGCGCCCCGCTTCTCCACCGGCACGTCCCCCGTCAGGATCACGTGGCCCAGGTTCAGCCGGGCCAGCCGGTGACTGATGAGGGTGAGCATGTCTTTCCACTCGGAGAAGATCAGCACTTTCCGCCGGTTGTTGACCAGGTCGAGCTTCTCCGCGAGGATGGACTCCAGTTCGTCCAGTTTCGGGGAGAAATTGGATTTCCCGTCCACCAGGTAGGTGGAGTCGCAGGTCATCCGCATCATCAGGAGCAATTTCTGGATGCGTTGCAGGTCCACCAGGGTCAGGTGCTTCTTCCGAAGAATGCCGCTGACGGACCGGGCGAAACCGGCGTGGACCTCCGCCTGTTCCGCGCTGAGGGTCACCGGCACGTTCAACTCGCGGATCGGGGGAAGCTGGCTGAGGACCTCCCGTTTCTCCCTGCGGATCACGGTGTCCTTCAGCTTGTCCTTCAAGGCCTGGAGGTTGAAGTAACCCGTCACGCGGTTCTTTTTTTCCTTGTCGAAGATGCAGTGGTTCAGCGAGAACTCCCACAACGGGGCGAGGAGCTTCGGGTCCACGAAACCCATGATGGAGTAGAGGTCGATGAGCTTGTTCTCCAGGGGGGTGCCCGTGATGACGATGGCGTGTTTCCGCGGGATCGACTTCACCGCCTCCGCCGTCTTGGTCTCGTAGTTCTTGATCCGCTGGGCCTCGTCCAGGATGACCAGGTCGGGCGGGCATGCCGCCAGGGCGGTGACGTCCCGGAGGACCGTCTCGTAGTTCGCGATGACGAAGAAAGGCTCGGGGGCCTCGTAGAGCCTCCGTCTCGCGTCCTTTCCCCCGGCCGCCACCACGGCGGACTCCCCCGTGAACTTCTCGATCTCCTTCCTCCACTGCTCCTTCAGGGACGCCGGGCAAACGACCAGCGCCCGGCGGAAGTCGAAGATCTCCCGCTTCAGGCAGGCTGCGGCCATGGCCTGCAGCGTCTTCCCGAGGCCCATGTCGTCGGCGATGACCGATCCCTTCCGGAAGGCCGCGAAACGGATCCCCTGCCGCTGGTACTCGTAAAGGTCCGCCCGGAGCCAGGAGAGGTCGGGGACGTGCTGCTCCTCCAGCCGGCGGAGCAACTGTCGCTCGCAGTGTTCCTCGATGGTGTCGATCACCTCGGGGCGAACCACCACGTCCCGCCGCTCGGCGAAGGCCTCGAGGTCCTGGAGAAAGCTGCGGTAGCGCGTCGGGGCCAGGGGCGTCTCCCCGTGGAAGCAGGCGTCGGCGATGGCCGGCCCCTCAGTCATCCCCTTGTAAAAAAAGGAGATTTTGTAATCCTGGAGCGGGTCGCAGAATATCTCGAAGTAAGGGTAGACGGCTTTCTCGCTTTCGGACGCCCCGCGGTAGGCGCTGTGCAGTTTCGCGTGGGCGAACATGAGGTGCTTGCAGGTCCCCAGCTTGTTCAGGCGGAAATCGGGGCACGAACAGTACCACTGCATCCGGTCGAAGTCGCGGATGGTGATCTCGTATCGCTTGTGCCGGCCCGTGACCACCTCGTGCGGGCCGTAGATGCTGGGGCCTTCCTGAAGGCGGAAGGGCTCCGTCCGGGCCCGCTCCCGCCGTTCCTCCAGGACGCGCTCGAGCATTTCCCCCCGGGTGTACGGCGCCACGGCGTCGGCGGCCGGGGGGGCATCCGCGGCAAGCCGCTCGAGGTGAATGAAGGCGGCCACGACGTGGTGGCAGCACTTCAGGTAGGAACCGCAGTCACAGGCGTGGCGGGGGGCGCCGGGGTCCGAGAGGTCCAGGACGGGCCGGAAGTCCCTGAACCGGTCCGTCACCAGGAAAGTGACCCGGTCCCGCTCCAGGGTGAGCGCCTCCACCAGCCCGTTGTTGAACGCCGACAGCCCGCGGATCCAGCCCGCGTAATTGCTTTCCTTCTGCCGGTTGATCAACTGCGTCACCGCCCGGCGGTCGCGAATCTCGATTTTCTTCATCCGGGGTCCCTCCAGGGTCAATTCGAAGGGCAAAGGTTAGCCTTTCTGCGCGGTCGCTGCAAGCCTTTTTGTATTCGTTCCTCGTGTCAATCGGCGCTATTCGCGGGGAATCTCCAACTGGCGACTTTTGATGACCCCGCAAAAAGTCGCGAAAGGGAGACTTTCCGCGAATAACCCGAATATACGCGAATTTATAACACGAATAATATCTATTGATTGTTGATTTCTGATTCGCGTTCATTCGCGTGATTCGCGGGCATAAATGACTTTTTGCGGGGGCGTCATTTTTCTCCGGGCTGCATTTTCATGGGGTTGAGACTGATCAATTTGCGGTAGAATGTGGGCTAAAGAGACCGGCACGGGAGCCGCTCATGGAACCTCGGGACCACCTCATCAGCCAGCGCCTGTCAAGGCTGGTTGCGCAGCTCAAGCAGGGCAAGCCCGGCGCACTCGCCGATTTCTGGGAGAAAGTGGCGTCGTCGGGCACGCCCCTGATCGAGTCCATCCCCGGTGACTGCGACCACCACTGGGTCACCTTCCTCCACCGCGGCAAGCCCGGGACCCGCAACGTCGTGGTAGCCTCCTCCTTCACGGGTCACGACCCGGTGTGCGGCCAGATGCGCAACCTGCCCGACACGGACGTCTGGTACCGCACCTGGCGCCTCCCGGCCGACGCGCGGGCCACCTACCAACTGTCGCCGAACGACCCCCTTGTCCCCATGCTCCACGTGGAGGACCTCCGCACCCGGACCTCCACCTGGGATTTCGACCCCCTCAACCCCCGGAAGATGATCTTCCCGGCGGACACCGAGTCGGGCTTCGCAGGGAGAATTCTCTCGGTGATCGAACTCCCCCAGGCCCCCCCGCTCCTCTGGGCCGCGACGCCCCCCCCGGCTGCAACGGGGGCCCTCGAGCTGCACCGTGTCCACTCGGAGCGACTGGGGAACGAGCGCCGGGTTTGGGCCCACCTCCCGCCCGGGTTGCGCCCGGACGGGGACCCCCCGGGCCTGCTGGTGGTTTTGGACGGCATGACCTACGTCTCCGCCCTGGCCGCCCCCACGATCCTGGACAACCTTTTCGCCGGGGGAAAGGTCCGCCCCCTGGTGACGCTCTTCGTGGACGCCCTGGACCAGGCCACGCGGAACCGGGAGTTCGCGTGCCACGTACCCTTCGCCGACTTCCTCGCGATGGAACTGTTCCCGTGGGCGGCCAACCGGTACCGGGCCGGGGGCGACCCCTCGGGCAACATCCTCTGCGGGCCCAGTCACGGGGGGCTTGCCGCGGCCTTCACCGCCGTCACCTACCCCACGGTTTTCGGGAACGTCCTGGCCCAGTCCGGGTCCTTCTGGTGGAGCCCCGAGTACCCCCGGGACCACGAGTGGCTTGCCCAACTGCTGGCCATGGCGGACCGGCTCCCGGTCCGTTTCCGGCTGGAGGCGGGCCGGCTGGACCGCTGGCGGCTCCGGGAGGACGACCCGACGGTGCTGGGCGCCACCCGGCACCTCCGAAACGTCCTGCGGGCCAAAGGATACCGGGCCGATTACCACGAGTTCGCGGGGGGGCACGACTACAACTGCTGGCAGGCCGCCTTCCCCCAGGCCCTCATGGCGCTGGCCCCCCCGCGGCGGTGAGACCATGCACCCGAAGATCTACCTCAAGCCCGGCAAGGAAAAACCGCTTTTGGCCCATCACCACTGGGTCTTTTCCGGGGCGATCCTCAAGGCGGACCCCGGCGTCCGGCACGGGGGGATCGTGGACCTCTACGCCGCGGACCACAAGTTCATGGGGACGGGGTACTACAACGAGAAGACCTCCATCGCCGTTCGGGTCCTCTCTTTCACCCCCGCCCCCATCGACAGCAACTTTTTCTGGGACAGGATTTTCCGGGCCTGGTCCCTCCGACAGAAGCTCTTCGCCGGCCACGGCACCAACGCCTACCGCGTCTGCCACGGGGAGGGGGACTTCCTCCCCGGCCTCGTCATCGACCGCTACGACGGCGGCATCGTGATCCAGCTTCAGGCGCTCGGGCTGGAGCCCTTCCGCCAGGACCTGGCCGAGATCGTTTCCGTCATGATGAAGCCGGCGTTCATCTACGAGCGGAGCGAGGGGCCTTCCCGGGCCGAGGAGGGTCTCGAGCCGGCCACGGGGGCGCTCCGGGGCGAGCTTCCCGCCGGGGGCGTGGGCGTGGAGGAAGACGGCATCCGTTTCACGGTGGACGTTGCCGGTGGCCAGAAGACCGGTTTCTTCCTGGACCAGCGCGACAACCGCCGTCTGGTCCGCGACGTCGCCCGGGACCGCACGGTGCTGAACTGCTTCGGGTACACGGGGGCCTTCTCCGTGGCCGCCGCCCTCGGGGGCGCCACCCGCACGGTGACCGTGGACACCTCGGCCCCGGCGCTGGAGGCGGCCCGCGCCAACTTCCGGCTGAACGGCCTCGACGACGGCAAGCACGGCTTCGTGCGGGCCAACGTGATGGAACTGCTCCGAAAACCGGGGGAGAAGTACGACCTCGTGGTCCTGGACCCGCCGGCCTTCGCCAAGCGCCAGAGCGCCGCCCAGGCGGCCTTTCACGGCTACAAGGACGTCAACCTCCACGCCATGAAGACGCTCAACCCGGGAGGCTGGCTGCTGACCTGCTCGTGCTCGGCCCACGTGGACGCGGCCACCTTTCAGAAGATCGTCTTCGCCGCCGCCGTGGATGCCGGGCGCAACGTGCAGATCCTCCGGAAACTCGCCCAGCCCATGGACCACCCCGTGAACGTCTTCCACCCGGAGACGGAGTATCTCAAGGCGCTGCTGGTGAGGGTGACGTAAAGGCTGTAGGTGTTAGGCTGTAGGTGTTTAGGCTGTAGGCTGTAGGTCCGGAGGGTTTCCCATCGGGGTCGGTATCGGGGTCGGTATCGGGGTCGGTATCGGTATCGGTATCGGTATCGCAATCGCAATCGGCATCGGTATCGCCGACGCAATCGCAATCGGCATCGGCATCGCCGTCGCAATCGATATCGCCATCGCAGCCGGTATCGCCACCGCCATCGGCCGGTATTCAGGCTCCAGGCTGCCGCCAGAGCCGGGTTGACCCGAGAGTCGGGGGAGCGTGAGCTCCGGGGGCGGCGGCAACGGCGCTTCCGGCCAACGGGATGTCCGGCAGCAGCTTGATCGGACCGATCGGTCGGATCCGACCGATCCGACCGATCCGATCGATCCGGTTTTCATCTTCCGCAGGAACAGGGAAGTAACCCTCTGAACCTGCAGCCTACAGCCCATAGCCTGCAGCCTTCAACTGCAGGCTTACTAAACAGACCCGAAAAGGAGCACATGATGAGCAACAACCCCCGCGTCATGCTCCGGACCACGTCCGGTGACATCGAGATCGAACTCTTCGCCGACAAGGCCCCCCTCACCGTGGAGAACTTCCTGCAGTACGTCGACGACGGACACTTCGACGGGACCATCTTCCACCGCGTCATCGACGGGTTCATGATCCAGGGCGGCGGTTTCGACCGGAACATGGTCCAGCGCAAGACCCGCCCGCCCATCCGCAACGAGGCGAACAACGGCCTGAAGAACACGAAGTACACCCTGGCCATGGCCCGCACGTCCGACGTCAACAGTGCCACCGCGCAGTTCTTCATCAACGTGGCGGACAACGCCTTCCTGGACTACAAGGACCCCTCGCCCCGCAACTACGGCTACGCGGTGTTCGGCAAGGTGACGGCGGGCACCGACGTGGTGGACCGTCTCCGCAAGGTGAAGACCGGTTCCCGGGGCCCCCACCAGGACGTCCCGCAGGAGCCGATCGTCATCGAATCGGCTTCACGGCTCCCCTGAACTCGGAGACCGACCCCGACCGCCCCCGTGGAGGGCACCATGTTCGAAGATCTGGAGGGGAGCGCCCCGGCCCCCGAGCGAACCCATATCACTGCGCTCGTCACGGACATCGTCGAGTTCTCCAGCCGCCAGGACGTGGAGCAGATCCGGACGGTCATCGATTTCCAGCGCGCGGTGGAATCGCTGCTGGACGACTACACCCCCCTCCTCCGCGACCTGGGGACGGAGGGAAAGAGCCCCTTCCGGACCGACCTCATCCCCACCGGGGACGGTCTCCTGATCGTCCTGGACCATGGCCGATCCGACTTGCCGACACGCCGCGCATACGCCCAGGGCGTCCTGGACATGACCCTCGAGTTGCTCCGGCGGCTCGAGGGGAAGCCCTACCAGATCCGGGCGGCCCTCTCCGAGGGGCCGGCGTTCCGCTACACCGACCTCAACGGGCAGGTAAACTACGCCGGGGCCACCCTCAACCTCGCCTACCGGGTCATGAACCTGGGGGACGGGGGGCACGTCCTGGTGGGCGACCCCGTTCACCGTCTCCTTCGACGGGGCGGCACGGGGACGGACCCCGGGCTGCAGGTGCCGGGAAAGTTCCTGGAGTATCGCAACATCTTCATCAAGCACGACGTCCGCATCACGGTGCACCAGTTCGCGGGGGACGCGCCGGCCAACCTGAACCGCCAGGTCCCCCGGAACGTGGTCCGGCAGCTGCGCAACGTGGACACCCACGCCATGTCCTGGACGGTGTCGCCCGACGTCCTGCGGGGACTCGGGGTCATCGCCCCCGGCTGCAACCAGCTCCGCTACGCTGACAACCTGTTCCGGCACTCCGACAAGCTGATCATCCTCCTGTCGGGACTGGGCCTGGACCACCACGACTTCACCCAGCAGATCTCCGTCCTGGATTACCACTGTGTGGCCGTCTCCCTGTACGGGTTCCACCCCGACGACGAGGAATACCCCTCCATCCCCATCGCGAAGCACTGCGAGATCCTCGGCCGTTTCATCCGGGACCAGGTCCGGGACCTCCAGCCCGCCCAGACCGTCCTTGTCGGTTTCTCGCTGGGGGGGGACATCTTCGCCCGGATGCTCATGGACTGCATCCTGACCGAGCAGGACGTGAATGCCCTGGTCACCCTCGACTGCAACCTGGGCCCCCACACCTGCTTCCTGTCCCGCCGCCTGGCCCGGCTCCGCCCCGGCGACGACCTGACGGCCTTCATCCTCGAGACCAACCGGGAGATCATCGACCAGGGGGAGAGCTTCAGCGCCTGGCTTCGCCTCCAGAAGTACTTCATCGACGTTTTCGGGAAGGGCCGGGGGAATACCCGGCTCCTGGCGGACCTGGCCCGTCAGGTCCTGGACGACTTCGGGGAGGTGACCACCACATCCCGAATGGGGGCCTTGCGGGATCTCTCCCGCGTGATGAAAGTCCGCTGCATCTTCTCGGACAACGCCGACAACGACATCGGCGCCCAACCCTCCGACGACGCGTTTCAAGCTTACATCCTGAAAGGCCTGAACCACTTCGACCTCTACCGCACCTCCGTCCTCCGCCGCGTCCTCCACGAACTCCTGGGCGAATGACCGCCTGCCAAAGATCTTCCTTCGAGGGGCCCAACCCGGATAAACGGAAAAGGAACCACGAAATACACGAAATACACGGACGGGATTCCGAGGCCGAAGCACGCGGTTCAAGGCGGCCACTATATGACGGGTTCGCAAAAAGTCGGAAGACGGACCGAAAAGTGTCTGGCCTGTTCACGGGAATCGGCCGTGCATCTTCTCTGTGCCTCCGTGCCTCTGTGAGAGAGATTCCGCAAGGGTCTCTCACGGAGGCACAAAGGCACGGGGAGGGCCGCATGCGGAAAAGCGTGCTCCCCATCGGGAAATTCCCCTCGAATCGCTCCAGGCCGCCGTCTCGTAGGGTCGTTCCCAAAATCAGTCGCGATTGGGCAACGAGCTTACTGTGAAGGCGCTACTTCCCGGGTGAGGGAGGGTTCCGGGTCAGGGACTGCTTGAACTGGTCGGCGAGGCGGTTGAGCTTCTGGTCCACCTGGAAACCCACCTCCTGGGCGGCCTGCATGAGGATCCCGTAGGCGGATCGCACGGGGAACTCCAGCTTCTCGGCGATCTCCAGGATGACCCCGCCCTCGGGCTCCAGGAGCGCCCCGTCCGCCAGGGCCACGTCCGCCAGGCGGGAGAGGACGAAGCCCGCGTCGTCGGGGTCCCCGTCCTCGCGGATGACGGCCAGCTCCTTCGGGAGCGCTTGGTCGAGCTTGTCCGGGTCCGTGACGATCTCCTTCTCGGGCTCGTCGGTAAAGTGCTTGTAGAGGAGTGAGATGAGGATCTTGATCTCCTGCTCGCTCACGTCGCCGTCGGCGGAGAGGACCCGCACCCCGCCCAGAGCCACCGCCCGCATCACGGCCTCGCCCACCCGCTTGTGGGGGTAACGCCGGCTGAGGGCCACCAGGGCGTCGGTCTCGTTTTCGAGGGCCTCGTCGTCCAGCGGCTCGGCGGCGGCCGGGAAACCGTTCCGGGCGGCCTTGGCCGAGCGGGAGAAGGACTCCAGGGCCTTGAGCCGGACCGGCAACAGCGGGTGGGAGGAGAAGGCCTCCCGCATCATCTCGGGGTGCCCCCGGATCTCGTCGATCTGGGCCATGAGGGCCGCGATGTCGATGTTGATGTTGCGGTCGCTGAGGCCGAAGGTGGCCTTGAGCAGGGCCCGGGCCGCCGCCTGGAGGTTGCCGCACGCCAGGAGCCCCACCCGGTCGGCGCTGATCTCCGCCTTCTTCTGCCAGCGCAGGAAGAGGCTCTCGCCGAAGACGGGGAGCACCGTCAGGGCAGGGTTGTCGGGGTCGGTGTTGCGCAGGGCGCTCAGGCGGTGGTTGCCGAAGAGGAAGTGTCCCACCTCGTGCCCCAGGATGGCCTTCAGTTCGTCGTCGTCGAGTTTTTCCAGGGCCCCGGCGGTGACGCCCACCAGCGACCAGGTCCCGGCCTCCTGGATGTCCAGGATGGCCACGGCGTTGACTGCCGCGTCGGGGAGGCAGAAGATCTCCACGTCCATGGGGGTGCCCAGGCGGTCGCAGAGGTCCTGGTAGATGGTGAAGATGCGGGGGGAAAGGGTCCGGCTCAGCCGGATGCCGTCCTTGAGGAACTGCTCCCGGATCCCCGCGTCCTGCCGCCGCAGGTTTTCCTCGAAGGCCGCCAGGTAGTCCTTGACCCGGTACACCTCGTACAACTCGTTCACGTCCCGGGCGTCCCCCCGGTACCGCACGTCGTCCCAGTTGATCGCCACACGGACCTCCTGCTGGATGATCTTTTCCGGCCGACCCGGCGGGACAATTTGACCACAGAACACGCAGTGATCGCAAAGAGAAAGCGCTCTGGCAGAAATTTCCCTGCGCCTTTGCGCCCCTGCGTTTCCACAATGATCCCGGCAGTGCACAGTTAACCGGTATCTGGAACTGTCTTCCTCGTCGAACCTTGGGTCTCGCCGGCTTCAATCCCTATTCGCGTCGATTCGCGTCATTCGCGGGCCATATCCCTTCGCGGGCCGGCTACTTCACCTCCATCGGCACGCTGGCGGAGTGGCTGTTGAACTCGGGGGCGTACATGCACTGGATTTCCGCCAAGCCCGAGGGGTACTTGCCCCGGAGCTGCACCCGGAGGGTGTACTCGAAAACGTAGGTCCCCTTGGGCAGGTAGTCGATGAAGAAGTGGGAGGCCGTGTCCCGGGTGGACTGGTAGTAGGCCAGCCCGTCCTGGAAACGGTACCCGGACAGCACGCTGGTGGGCTCCATCCCGCTCCCCCGTCCGTCCTTGAGGTGGACGAACTCCATGTCCCGGTCCGTGCGCAGGGTGATGCGCACCGTCACCAGGTCGCCCACCTGCAGCGGGCCGGTCACCGGCTCGATCACCGGGCCCCTGGGCGTGTCGCGGTTGACGAAGAGGGCCTTTTCCAGCTTCAGGTTGGTCTCGTGGGCCGTCACCGCCGAGAGGTCCTGGAAGTACTGGAAGTGGACGCCGCCCCAGGCGATCCCCTTCGTGACCTTCTTCACCGAGACGTCGGCGAACTCCGGCTTCACGGCGGGGCCGTCGTAGCGCACCTCGTAGAAGCCCGTCCCCGGCTCGATCTTTTCGGGCTTCACCTCCGTCGTGCCCAGGGTCACCTCCACGGGCTCGCTGTCGGAGAGGAGGTCCTGACCCTTCAGAAGCAGGGCGTAGACGGCGTCGGCGGTCCCAGTGGTGGTCTTCCACGCCTGGGTCTGCTTCTGCTTGAGCAGCCAGACCTGGCAGTCCTCCACCGTCTTCGCGTCGGCACAGACCTCGTCGAAGGCCTCGATCATGACGGCCTGCGTCTCGATGGGGGCGCGCCACCACCACCAGGACAGCTCGTCCTCCCGCCAGAAGGTCCCCAGTTCCTCGCTGGTGACGCTCCGCTCCTTGAGGGAGGCCATGATGCCGCCGGCGGTGACGGGGTCGCCGAAGCGCTTGAGGGCGATGGCCAGGTGCCCCTGGCTCATCCGGGAGTTGAGCTTGAGCCAGTGCTGCTTCGCCTGGCCCAGGAAGTAGGCCAGCGCCTCCTGGCTGCCCGCGGCCACGGGCTTGTCCTTGAGGAAGAAGCTGCGGCCGTGGAGGTAGGCGGCGATGTCGTGGGAGAGGTGGTTGAGCGGCCGGTCCTTCTTCGGGATCTGGCGGTAGCGCTCGGCGAGCCAGTCGTCGAGGTAGTCGAGGGCCTTCACGGCCATGGAGACGTCCAGGTCGGCACCGAAGCGTCGCAGCTTCCCGTACCCCGTCACCACCACCAGGGTGACCCAGGGCGAGGGGCGCCCGCCCGGGAACCACGGCCAGGCGCCGTTGGAGAGCTGCATGTTCGCGAGCTTCTCCCGGGCGGAAGCGAGGTTGGCCTCCACGGTGTTGGGTTCGAAGTAGAGCCCCACGTTGCGCTTGGACTGGGACTCCTTCTTGGCGTCCAGGACCCAGGGGGTCTCCTCCAGCAGGACCGACTTCAGCTCCTGGTGCTTCTCCAGGTTGGACTTGAGGGCGTCCGTCCCGCGCCAGGCCTCGAAGATCTGCCGGATCCGCGGGTTGGAGAGGGCCACCCGCTGGGCCAGGGTGTTGGCGTAGAGGCGGTGGAAGATCTGCTCGGCGCACTCGAAGGGGAACTCCATGAGGAAGGGCAGCGCCTGCACCGCGTACCATGCCGGGTTGGAGGCCATCTGGACCGTCAGGCCGGCCGGGGCGAGGCCCGGCGAGGTCCCGATCTCGCCCAGGCGCGGGAAGGCGAACTTCCGGGTCTCGGGCCCCCGGACCCACAGCGGCACGGACTCGGTGACGAAGACCCGCCCCGACAGCACCGGCAGCGAGCCGGCCTCGCCGTCGGAGAAGTCGCCCGCCTTCGCGCGGACCGTGTAGGTCAGGGGTCCCTGCCCCACCGGGACCTTCAGGCGCCAGGAGAAGGCGTTGCTGGACTTGGGGTCGAGGTGGAAGGCCCGGTCCGTCTCGGCCAGGCCCAGGGCCTCGCTCACGGGCCTGCCGGTCAGCAGGTCGGCAAACTCGAGACGAACGATCCCTTCAAGGGGGTTCTCCGCCAGGCTGGTCACCTTGGCGGTAAACTCGATCTCGTCCCCCTCCCGCAGGAAGCGGGGCGGGTTGGGCTGGACCATGAGGTCCTTCTGGGTGACGGTGGTCCCGGTCAGCGCTCCCCGCATGCAGTCGGCGGTGTGGGCGAAGCCCAGGAACTTCCACTCGGTGAGGGCTTCCGGCATGGTGAACGCCATCGCCACGGTGCCGTCCGCCTCCATCACCAGGGAGGGGAAGAAGAAAGCGGTCTCGTTGAGGTTCTCGCGCGCCTTCACGTCGCCCAGGTCGGGCTTGGGCGCGGCCGCCGGCGCTTGGCCCGGCTGGTTCTCGTCGTCCGCGGCCCCTCCCTTGTCGGCCGCGGCGTCCAGCGTCGCCGGCGCGGCTTCCGCCATCGGCGCCGCCACGGACGGGGCGGGGGGCGGCGCCGGCATGGCTTCGGGCACGGCCCCCGTGTCGCCGTTGCGGGGCCGGGCGGACTTGTAGCGCCGCTGCCCTTCCCCGCCGGGGAAACCGAAGGAGAAGAGGCTCTGGGAAATTTCCTGCGGGAAGTGGACGTAGGTCAGCTCCGGCATCCGCTCGAAGCTGTTCCAGGTCTCCCGCCACAGGTTGAAGTCCTGCCGGGCGTTGGTGAAGACGGTCCAGGGCGGGTAGCGGTCCTGGTGGTAGAAGCTGAAACCGGGCCAGGCGTGGGCGTAGAACTGGTCCAGTGAGGCGTCGTAGAGGGCCGCCACCATCTCCGCGGCCTTCACGTCCGCCTTTTTGCCCTTGACCCTCACCACGAAGGTCTCCTTCGCCCCCGGCTGCATCTTCTCCCGGAAGGTCTCGAAGGACAGCTCCAGGTCCTTGTTGTCCCAGGGGACGGAGAACGGCAGGACGGTGGTGTAGTTCCGGTTCTCCCGGACGTAGGTCACCCGGACGGCGAACCCGCCGCGGAAGGCCTCGCCCACCGGGACCTTCACCCGGTGCTGGGTGGTGCCGGGCCGGCTCCAGTGCCGCTCGCGGACCTTGCCGTCGTGCTCCACCTCCACCACGCAGCGCCCGGAATCGTAACCGGTGCCCCAGAGGACGTCGGCGGTCCCGCCCACCGGGACGGCGGCGTCCCGCGCGACGGCCACGGACGGGAGCTTCAGCCCGAACTTCTCCCCGTCCCAGGCCGGCAGGACCTGGAGGGGCAGCAGGGCCTTGACCTCCTTCCCGTAGGCGTCCCGGGAGACCACCTCCGCCCGGTAGAGCCCGGGGGGAAGCGCAAGGGAGACCTCGACGGGCTTGTCCTTGACGAAGAAGGGGGCCTGCTCGGCCTGGTTCCCCTGCGGCCATCGCTGCCAGACCGACGAACCGGTCCCGTCCCCGGCCGGCATCCAGGACCAGGGCGAGCCGAGGGGCGCCCGGACGGGCTTTTCGGGCTGTTTCAGGGCGTAAACCGTCACGGTGCCCTCCGCCGAGAGGGGATTGCCGTCGAGGGTTTCGGCGTACACCTTCAGGGGGAAACGCTCCCCGCCCGTCAGCAGGCTCTTCGCTTCCAGGCGGAGCGCCAGGGCCGCGTAGCCCAGGTTGACGGTCGCCTGGCCGGACCGGGTCTCGCCGGCGGTGTCCGTGACGTCCGCGAACACCTGGAAAGCGAACGTCGGCCCGTCGCTTTCGGGAATGGACCGGTCCGGCCGGGCCGGGAACGTGACGGAGAAGGACCCGTCGGGCCCCGTCTTCACCTTCCCGTGGGCGATTTCCTGGGATGCGCTCCTGGCGGGCCCGTGGAACCACTCCCACCAGTAGGGGTACCGGGCCAGGCGCACCACCCGGTAGCGCACGCCCGCGCCGTCCACGGCGGCCCCGGTGTAGGCGAGGGCCTTTCCCTTCACCTCCACCGTGTCGCCGAGCTTGAAGGCCGTCTTCGGGGTTTCCATCTCCACGCGGAACTTGGGACGCTTGTACTCCTCCACCCGGAACTGGTCGGAGCCCTGGCAGCTCTCCGCCAGGAGGGTCATGAGGCCGGTCAGCCGCCCCGAGGGGACGGTGAACTGGCCGCTGGCGCTCCCGAAGTCGTTGGTCACCAGGAAGAGCCGGCCGGCCTCCTGGCCGTTGGGGTCCCGGAGGACCACCGTGACCGGGCGCCCCGGGAGGACGGTGTAGTTGCGCCCGGCGTCGTCCACCCGGACCAGGATGGTCTTGAAGTAGATGGTCTGGCCGGGCCGGTAGAGGGCCCGGTCGGTGAAGAAGACCGCCTGGTCGCGGGGCTCCGGGACGCCCTGGCGGTCCGGGTAGACGTTCTGGGCGTCGAAGAGTTCCTCGCCGTCCTTTTCGACGTGGAGGTGGCTGTCGTAGCCCAGGCTCGGCGAACTCAGGTCGAAGAAGCCGTCGGGGCCCGACGTGGTTTTCGCCGTGAAGTGGTAGTACTCGTTCTGCCGCACCATCAGGGAAACCGTGGCGCCGGGCACCGGTTCGCCGCTCACCGCGTCCAGCACGAAACCCTCGACGGCCCCCTGGCGGAGTCGTCGCACCAGGGTGTGTCGGCTGACCCAGACCCAGGCGGTCTGGAGCATGGAGGAGTTCCGGAAATCCGGCTGCCAGCTCACCAGGAGTCGGTAGTAACCGGGTTTGAGCGCCGGGACCTCCACGGGGTGGACCCGTTCCGTGTAATCGGGGGTCGCCGGGAGGGAGACGCTCCACTCGGCCACCGGCCGGGCGGCCAGCAGGGTCTGGAACCGGTCGTCCTCCAACTGGTTGGGGTGCCCCCACTTGCGGCGCGTGAACGCTTTCCAGTCGTCGGCCACCACGCGCAGGTACAGCTTGTCGAAGTTCTTGTAGCGGACTTCGAGGCTCCCCTTCTCGGGGGGAATGGTCCGCTCGCCGCCGATGGTGGCCGTCTTCATGCGGATCCGGTCGGCCACGCAGCGGCAGGCCTGGGCGCCGGGCGTCCCGGGGAAGGCCTTTTCCGTGTCCAGGGCGACCCGGAGGGCCTTGACCCGTTCGCCCTCGTCCTCCAGGGCTTTCGCCTGGTAGAAACGGACCAGGGCGGTCACCGGCACGCCGGGGTGCGCACTGGCGAGTTCCTCCAGGCGCTGGAGGAAGGTCCCGACCTTTCCCTCGCCATAGGCCTCGTTCTTGAGGTAGACCAGCCGGTGAAGGTCCGCGTCGATCCGGGCGGAGGGGTCGGCATCGCCCCGGTGGAAGGCGATCAGCTTCCGGTAGAGGGCCAGGGCTTTGACTTTCGGCGAGTCAGCGTCCGCGGTCTTCGGCTCCCAGGCCAGGAAATCCTTCCAGGAGGCGAAAGCGGGGGAAGCTGCGTCGATGGCGAAGGCGTCCTCGGGCTGGGCCTTGGCCTGCTCCGCGCTGGTGTAGAAGTCCAGCGCCTCGAAGGCGACGAAGTCGAAGAGGGTCGGGCGCAGCTTGCCGTCGAGGGCGCCCGGCTCGAGGAAGTCCTTCAGGGTCGAGAGCGGCGTTTTCTTGAGGAGGTCCTCCTCGGCCAGCACCCGGGTGTAGAGGCCGTCGATCTCCCGGAAGAGCTTCGGCAGGTCCCAGGTGGTGAAGTCCTCGGAGGTGAAGTCCTCGGAGGCGCCGCCCTCGGTGGCGGACCGGTTCATGAAGCGCCAGCGGTTCCGCTGGTAATACTGCCAGAACCACTCGGCCAAAACGGTCCGGAGGATGGGGAGCAGTTCCTTCGGGGCCTTCTCCATGGCCGTCTTCAGCCGACCCACCTTCTCCTCGGGCCGGTTGCCCTGGATCACCGCGTCGAGGGTGATCTTCCTCCCGAGGGCCTTGAGCCACTCGCCCCACTTCTGGGTGGCGGCGGTCTTCTGCAGGATGAGGTCCAGCTTTTCGACGGCGGTCTTGGGCAAGCCGGCATCGACGGCCTTCTTCACCTCGTCCCACAGCACGGCCGTGGAGGACGGGGCCGGCGGCTCAGCACCGCGGGCCATGGCCATCACCATCCCGACGAGGATTCCGATCCCGATCCAACGCATGGGCACCTCCCGATCTCCGAGGGATTTCACACGGGCACAGTTGATTTGACACGCACCGCTCCGTTTCCTTGCAGACTTCTTTCGCCAGTATAGCGCCCCGCGAATGGCCGATCAACCGATTTCAGCCGGGAGGGGCGCAGGGAGCGCTTAGCCGAGCGAAGAGCGCCGGGCCGGCCGGCGAAAAATGGTCAGGAGACGTGAAAGGGCGAAACGTTGAGGTCTGCCGTCCTTTGGGTCGTTTTGGTCCTTTTGGTCCTTTCGTCCTTTGAAGACCCGTTCGTGGGATCTGTGGCTTCCTCGCCATTCCTGTATTCCGTGTATTTCGCATTTCCTTTTCCGTTTATCCGGGTCGGGTCTCGCCGCAAACCCGTTGACTTCGCGGGGGCCGTTGCCTAAAATGAGGTTTTTTGCAGCCGGGGCCGCCGGTTGCAAGCGGATACCGAGCGTGATCAAGGAGGCGACATGCCCAGCACCCCCAGCACCCCGAGCGAGGCCGCCGGCGCCCCGATTCCGTCCAACTTCATCCGGGACATCATCCTGAAGGACAACCAGACCGGCAAGTTCTCGAACCGCGTCCACACGCGCTTCCCCCCGGAGCCCAACGGCTACCTCCACATCGGCCACGCCAAGTCCATCTGCATCAACTTCGGCTTCGCCAACGAGTTCGGGGGGCTGTGCAACCTGCGCTTCGACGACACCAACCCCAGCAAGGAGGACACGGAGTACGTGGACTCCATCCAGCAGGACGTCCGCTGGTTGGGCTTCGACTGGGCCGACCGGCTCTACTACGCCTCCGACTACTTCGACCGGCTCTACGCTTACGCCGAGGACCTGATCCGGCTGGGCCTGGCGTACGTGTGCGACCTGAGCGCGGAGGAGATGCGCGCCCACCGGGGTACCCTCACCGAGCCCGGAAAACCGAGCCCCTGGCGGGACCGCCCCGCGGAGGAGAACCTCGACCTCTTCCGCCGGATGCGCGCCGGCGAGTTCGACGAGGGTTCCCGCACCCTGCGGGCGAAGATCGACATGGCCTCCCCCAACATCAACATGCGGGACCCGGTGATCTACCGCATCCTCAAGGCCTCCCACCACCGCACCGGCGACGCGTGGTGCATCTACCCCATGTACGACTACACTCACTGTCTCTCCGACGCCATCGAGGGGATCACCCACTCCATCTGCACCCTGGAGTTCGAGGACCACCGGCCCCTCTACGACTGGGTCCTGGACGTCCTCAAGACCCCGCACCACCCCCAGCAGATCGAGTTCGCCCGGCTGAACCTCACCTACACGGTGATGAGCAAGCGACGCCTCCTGGCCCTGGTCCAAGAGGGGATCGTCGCGGGCTGGGACGACCCGCGGATGCCCACGCTGGCGGGCATGCGCCGCCGCGGCTACCCGCCCGAGGCCATCCGCGACTTCTGCGAGCGGATCGGCCTGGCCAAGGTCAACAGCACCGTCGACTTCGCCCTCCTGGAGCACTGCGTGCGCGAGTACCTCAACCGCCGGGCCCCGCGGGTGATGACCGTCCTGCGCCCCCTGAAGCTGACGCTGGTGAACTACCCCGAGGACCGGGTGGAGATGCTGGAGGCCGTCAACAACCCGGAGGACCCCGAGGCCGGCACCCGGCAGGTCCCCTTCTCCCGTGAGGTCTGGATCGAGCGGGACGACTTCCGGGAGGACCCGCCCAGGCAGTTCTTCCGCCTGGCGCCGGGCCGGGAGATCCGCCTCAAGCACGCCTACATCGTCAAGTGCGAGGAGGTGGTCAAGGACCCCGCCACCGGCGAGGTGGTGGAACTCCGGTGCACGTACGACCCGGCCACCCGGGGCGGCGACACCCCCGACAAGCGCGTGGTGAAAGGCACGGCCCACTGGGTCAGTGCCGCCCACGCCGTGGACGCCGAGGTGCGGCTCTACGACCAGCTCTTCACCGTCCCCTTCCCCGGCGAGCCGGAGGGGACCGACTACCGGACCCAGGTCAACCCGGCCTCCCTGGAGGTCCTCCGGGGCTGCAAAGCGGAGCCGGGGCTCGCCGCCGCCGCGCCGGGGAGCCGTTTCCAGTTCCTGCGCCAGGGCTACTTCACCGTCGACCGGGACTCGACCCCGGACCGGCCCGTGTTCAACCGGACCGCGACGCTGAAGGACTCCTGGGCGAAGATTGAGAAGAAAGGCTGTTAGGCTGAAGGCTGTTAGGCTGAAGGTCGGAGGAATTCGGCAAAACAGGATGATTCATGAAAACCAGACGATCTCCGGGTAACGAACTATCAGCCTAAACACCTTCAGCCTAACAGCCTTCAGCCTTCAGCCTAACAGCCTTCAGCCTAAACAGCTATTTCCGACAAGCAAACGAGGTACTTTATCATGAGTGAAATCCGCGTACGCTTCGCGCCGTCGCCCACGGGGAACCTCCACGTGGGGAGCGCCCGCACGGCCATCTTCAACTGGCTCTTCGCCCGCCGCCACGGCGGGAAGTTCATCCTCCGCATCGAGGACACCGACCAGGAACGGTCGAAGGACGAGTACACCCGCTCCATCATGGACGGGATGCGCTGGCTGGGGATGGACTGGGACGAGGGCCCCGAGGCCGGCGGCGAGCGCGGCCCCTACTTCCAGGCCCAGCGCCTGCCCCTCTACCGGGCGGCCCTGGACAAGCTCCTGGCGGAGGGGAAGGCCTACCGCTGCTTCTGCAGCGCCGAGCGCCTGGACCGGATGCGCGAGGCCCAGGTGGCCGCGGGGCAGAACACCCGCTACGACCGGGCGTGCCTGGCCATCCCGCCGGAGGAGGCGAAGCGCCGGGCGGACGCCGGCGAGCCGTTCATGGTGCGGGTGCGCATCGACGCGGACGCCCCCATCGCGTGGGACGACCTCTGCAAGGGCCCCATCGCCATCAGCCCCGAGCTGCTGGACGACCTGGTGGCCGCCAAGTCCGACGGCTACCCCACCTACAACTTCGCCGTGGTGATCGACGACGCCGGCATGGGCATCACCCACGTGGTGCGCGGCGAGGACCACATCCCCAACACGCCCAAGCAGATCATGATCTACCAGGCCCTGGGGATCGAAGCGCCCCGCTTCGGCCACATCCCCATGATCCTGGGCACCGACCGGTCCAAGCTGAGCAAGCGGCACGGCGCCACCAACGTGGTGGACTACGAGGCCCAGGGCTTCCTCGCCGAGGCCTTCTTCAACTTCCTGACCCTCCTGGGCTGGGCGCCCCCCGACGACCAGGAGATCCTCCCCCGCGAGAAGATGGTGGAGCTGTTCGACCTCGGCCGGGTGGTCTCCCACGGGGCGGTCTTCGACGTGGAGAAGCTGAAGTGGATGAACCTCCAGTACATCAAGATGCTGGACAACGAGACCCTGTACCGCCGCTGCGAGCCCTTCCTGGCGAAGGTCCCTGGCTGGCCGGGCGACTACCCCCGCGAGACCCTCGTGGAGATGGCCGGGCTCTTCCGGGAGCGGATGAACGTCCTGACGGACATCGAACGGCTCTCGACCTACTTCTTCACCGACCCCGACACCTACGACGAGAAGGGGATCCTGACGGCCCGCAAGACCCCCGACGTCGCCGACGTGATGACCGAACTGGCCGGCGCCCTGGAAAAGATGGAGGCCTTCGACATTCACCCGCTGGAGGAGATCGTTCGCGAGATGGCCGCCCGGCGCGGCTTCGGCGCAGGCAAGGTGATCCACCCCACCCGCCTGGCCGTCAGCGGCCGCTCCGAGGGCCCCGGCCTCTTCGAGATGCTGAAGGTCCTGGGGAAGAAACGCTGCGTCCGGCGCCTCCGCGCCTTCATCGAGCGGCGGCCCTGGGAGTGAGGGGAAGGTGTCAGGTTTCAGGTGTCGGGTGTCGGGGAGCGGGGAGCGGGTGTCGGGGAGACGGCTTCAGAACGACATTTTTCACCCGCCCCATGAAAACGGGCCCTCGAAACCCGAAACCCGACACCCGAAACCCGACACTCTATCCCGGAGGTTCCCTTGCATCCCCATTGCCTCGTCACCTCCCCCCACCGCCCCGACCCCGGCGAGCCCCTGGTCGCCCGGGCTGGAGACACCCTGCGCGTTGAAGAGCGCCCCACGGAGTGGGAGGGCTGGCTCTGGTCCGAAAACCCCGCCGGCGTCACCGCCTGGGTCCCCGTGGCGTACCTCGCCCGCGACGGCGACACGGCCCGCCTGACCCGGGATTATTCGTCCCGGGAACTGGACGTCGATCCCGGCGAAACCCTCGAGGTCCTCGAGGAGGAGTCGGGCTGGTACGTGGTCCGCGACGCCCGAGGCCGCACCGGCTGGGTCCCCGTCCGCGTCACCCGTCCGGCCTGATCCCGTCATCCGTCGGGGTCGCAGTCGGGCAGAGACTGTGGGCTGTAGGCTCTTTAACGGCTGCGTTTTTACCAACATATTATCGATTCCGGTTGCCTTCCGAGGCCACGTTTACCGGGCGACGTCCCGGGAAAAGCGTCGAAGCTTTCCGGGATTCTCCGTGCATCCGGCTTCTTGACGGGCCGGGGGAGACGGTCGAGGAGACGGGTCCCCCGGGCGGGTTTACCGCCATCGGGAGCCGATCACCGCTGCGCCCTCACCCCGTCAGGGACATGTTTATCGCGAGGGCGGCGGGGTAGCCGTCCCATCGATCAGAAACCATGTTTCGCAACATCTTCTTCTTAAATGTGTTGTGTATTTGCTTCTGGAAAGCCTCGACGCTCCAGGTTGGCCCAAACCCTGTCGGGGTTCCCTGTTCTGTGGTGTCTTCGTGATTGGTCATTTCAAAGGTCTCTTGAAACAACGCCCACGGATCTCCTATCCCGAAGGGATCGAAGAGATTAGCCGGTGGGAGTTCCCCCGGAGGGGCGAACTCCCACCGGTAGGAGCCCGTTAGACCCGCCGCACCCCGGAGGGGTGCCGGAAATCCACGAACGATACAGGCGCCGCCTCCGGTGCGCGGCCCGTCAACCGGACCGGTTTCCCGGTGGGAGCATCGCCTCCGGCGGAGCGCCCACCGGCTGCTAATTCTTTGAAATACGATTTGCATTTCTCCGTGCCTCAGTGCCTCTGTGAGAGAGAAGGATTTTTTACGGGGCGTCAACCGTTCCGGGGAACAGTTCCGAGTCGCAGGAAAGCGACCGTCCTGTGCGCTTTATTTCCCAGTGCCCCCGCCTTTCTGGGGCACGCGCCCGAGGGAGCGGACCAAACGCACACCTCCGGAGATTTCCCCCGGATCACGGTGTGCCCGCCTGGCGGAACGACAATCCTTGGCCCTCGACGTGTAATACCCGCCCCGGAGAATACGGCTGAAACTCTGCACATATTCACAACGGTAGTCTGTCGCCGGTCCGGTCGGGTAGGCTGCGTACTCGTCCCAGCACCACTCCTCGGCGTTCCCGTGAACGAGGTGAAGGTTCCAGGGGTTCACGGCAAGTCCATAAACCGATATACCATGTGTACCCGGAAGCCAGTTTCCAAAGAAATACGCAGCCGTCTCCAGTTGGTCGTAGGCATCATAGTCTGCATTGATATCACCACATCTCTCCGCGGTGTAGTTCGGCTCCGGGATCCAGAAGGGCGTCGTCGTCCCCGCCCGGCACAAGTATTCCCACTCTCCTTCCGTCGGCAGCCGGAACCCGTCAGCGTTCCAGTCGCAATAACAGATCCCGGTGGTGTAGTTGGCCGCCGACAGGGGTGATATAAACGCCGGATCGATATAGTAGCAGGGCTTTAGACTGTTCTGTTTCGACAACAGGTTGGCGTACAACACCGCTTCGTACCATGAACATTCCACCGGCCACGAAAGATAGTCTATGCTTTTTGCCGGCAATGTCGGTTGGAGGTTATGCAGGTATAACCAATCGCCATAAGACAACTCCGTCTCCATCACCGCCAGCTTGTACGTCAGCGTGTGCGAGAACTGGGCTTCGTCCGCCGACCGGCAGGGCTCGTTGACCGACGACCCCTGCGTGAAGTTCCCCGGCGGAACGAAGCGGAGAACCCCGACGATGGGGTCGTAGAAGACCTGGTCGCCGGCCGGCGGGTCCGCCTCGTCGTCCACCGGTTCCTCCGGGTCCTGAAGCGGCTGCCCGCCGAAAAACAGGTGCCGGTCCCCCGAATAGTTCCCGGTGATCCCGATGGGTGCGGGGAGCGGGGTCCCGCACCGGATGCGGAACGTGTCGAACTCGGTGTATTCGATCCCCTCCCAGATCTCGTTGCTGAGGCGCACGTACTGGTCTCCGGCACCCAAGGTCACCTGGGTCGTTCCCACCCGTACGCCCCCCATCCAGGCTTCCAGTTCAACCAGGACCGGGTCGGCCCCGGGGTTCACCATGGAGATGCCCGTGTAGTCCATCCAGGACCGCACCGAGTTGGGGAGGATCCACTCCCGGCAACGCTCGCTCGTCAGGAAGATCTCGCACAGGCTCGGCGAAGTGCCCGACTGGAAGGCCGCCTTCACCTTCAGGAGGCGGTCGGACGTCACCCGCGCCGTCCCGTTGTAGCTCATGTCGGCGGAAGGCACGCTCGCCCACGCCAGGGGCGGGACGGGGATGATCAGGAAGTCGCCCTGGAGAACCCCGTCCGCATTGTATCGCATCACGAAGGCATTTGCGATCCGGGTCCCGGGGTTGTAAAAGGCCAGCTCCGTCTTCCACCCCAAGACGTTGGTGACCTGCGGGCACCAGCAGTCGACCACGGCCGCCGTGCAACCGGACAAGCAAAGACAAAACGCCATTATCATGTAACCTTTGCGCATGATGAAACCTCCTTGGCCTTTCGTTGAAGCGATGAGGGTCTTGCTGAGGGTTATTCTAACGCGCAAAGGGAGCCGGGTCAATATTTTTGTCCAACTCTAGACCGTCATGCCGGTTGAGGCCTGAGCTTCACGGAAGTGAAGCGGCTCAGAGCGACGCCACAGTGCGAAAACGAAAATCCCGCCGCCTGTGGGGAAGGAACACTGCGTCCGGCGCCTCCGCGCGTTCGTCGAGCGGCGGCCGTGGGAAGCGTGAATTGTCGTCCCGGCGGACCGGGACGACAATTCACAACGGCGCCTCGCGCGTCCCCCGCTCTCTTCTGTTCGACCCGTTCGGCGTCGACGCTCGGCGCTCCGACAACGGCGCACAGGCTACCGGTCTCTGTGTTCCTGATATCCTTTGCGTTCTTTGTGGTTCGATAGCGCCCGGGGCAGGATGTCCACCGCGCCGATGGCGCTTTCCCCGTCCGGTCCCAGGGGAGGGCCCGGCAACTCCTGTCTTCTGCCTTCCTGGAGGTCCCCATGCCCGAGAAATGCACCGTCACGAGGTCCCACCGCCCCGACCCCGGCGAGCCCCTGGTCGCCCGGGCTGGAGACACGCTGCGCGTTGAAGAGCGCCCCACGGAGTGGGAGGGCTGGCTCTGGTCCGAAAACCCCGCCGGCGTCACCGCCTGGGTCCCCGTGGCGTACCTCGCCCGCGACGGCGACACGGCCCGCCTGACCCGGGATTATTCGTCCCGGGAACTGGACGTCGATCCCGGCGAAACCCTCGAGGTCCTCGAGGAGGAGTCCGGCTGGTACGTGGTCCGCGACGCCCGTGGCCGCACCGGCTGGGTCCCCGTCCGCGCCACTTCTCCTGTTTGATTCCATCCCCCAACGGGGTCGGTATCGCATCCAGGAAAGGGATGGGGCTTGACATCGTCCCCCTTTCCGTCTATTTTCCAAGCATGAATGCTCCATGGTTGCCTCGGTGAAAAGCCGCTGTCCCTGGACGGAAGCCCGGTGGGGCCGCCCCAGGTCCCGGCGGGCCGGATCGATTCGTGAGCCGTGATTCCCTTGGAGCGACCGGCCGGGAGGGCAGGTGAACCACCCAGTTTACCGGAAAGGGCAATTGGGAGCACTCCGGATCATCTCCTGGGTTTTCCTCTTCTTCGCCGGTTCGCTGCCAGGCGCGGACGGGTTCGTGTCCCTCAGGGAGAAGCTTGCCGGTGCGACGGGAAAGGACCGGCTCCCTCCGCTGATCGAACTGGCGGAAGGGCTCAAGATGGAAAATCCGCGCCAATCGCTGGAGTTCTCGGTCGAGGCCCTGTCCCTGCTCCGCTTGTTCCCGGACCGGGCCGTGGAGGTCCGGCTGCTGCGGATCGCCGCCGGCGCCCAGGAGAACCTGGGTGATTTCAACGCCGCGCTGCGGTATGGATACAGGATCCTGGAACTGGCCCGTTCCAACAATGACCCGGCCGCCTATGCGCAGGGCCAGCTCATCGTGGGCACGATGCTGGCGCGACAGGGCAAATACTCCCAGGCGATCGACTGCTGCAACCTGGCGAGGACCTGGTTCACGAACCTCGGCCGGCACGAACGACTGGCGGACGTGTACACCGTCTACGGGAAGATCTACGACAACCTCGGCGACTACGACAAGTCCTACGACTTCTTCCTGAAGTCCCTGCGAATTTTCGAGGAAATGGGAGACCACGCGAACGAGGCCTCCACCCACAATAACATCGGCACGCTCCACCTGAAGTCCCGGAACTACTCCGCCGCTCTCCGGAGCTACAATCGCGCCCTCTCCCTGGTCGACCCCGCTGCCCAACGCCTTCTGTCGAACATCTACAACAACATCGGTGCACTCCACTTCGAGAAGGGCGACTACCCTCAGGCCCTGGTATTTTTCGAGAAAGTGAGGGTCATGGAGAGCGAACTGGGATCAGAACAGGGGGTCGCCGTCTCCCAGTGCAACATCGGTGCGGTCTACGACCGACAGGACTTCCCGGCGAAAGCCCTCGAACTCTTCAAACAGTGCATGGCCACCAGCCGGAAAGTGGGCGACCAGTGGCTTCTGGCCGCGAGTCTGACCAACATGGGGAGCTCCTACAGCAAGCTGGGGCGCTTCGCCGAAGCCCGCGAGTCCGCCGACCAGGCCCTGGCCCTGGCCAGGGCCATCATGGCCCGGGACCTGGTCCGTGACTGCTGCCAGACGCTCTCCGAGATCAGTGAACGCGAAGGCGACTTCCGCCAGGCCCTGAGTTACCACAAGCAGGTTGACCAGATCCAGGAGGAGATCGTCAACAGTGAGAAGCGCAAGAACTTCTCGGACATGCGAGCCAACTACGAGATCGACAAGAAAGCCCGTGAAGTTGAGCTGCTGAAGAAAGACCGTGCGATCCAGGACCTCGAACTCGAGCGAAGCCGGATGCTCAGGACCACGACCCTCGGCGGGCTGGCGGCGGCGGTCGGACTCGTTTTCCTGGTGCTCAACCGGTACCGGCGGAAGGCACACGACGCCCGCACCATCAGCCGGATCAACCGGGAACTGGAAGAGGCCAACCGGAAGCTGGAGACGGCGGCCAGGACGGACCCTCTCACCGGGCTTTTCAACCGGCGCTATATCCAGGAGGCGGCCCAGAAGGAGATCGGCCGGTTCCAGCGACACCAGCACCCGTTCGCCGTGGTCATCGGCGACATCGACCACTTCAAGGAGTTCAACGACCGACACGGGCACGCCTGCGGTGACCACGTGCTTAAGGAGATCGCACGGACCATGCGGCGGTTCCTGCGGAAGCAGGACCTGGCCGGGCGCTGGGGCGGAGAGGAATTCATCTGGCTGCTCCCCGAAACGGACCGGGAAGGGGCCGCTGCGGTGGCCGAGCGCTTCCGCGGGGAGATCGAATCGATGGCCTGTTCCTTCCAGGAGCAGGATCTGAAAGTGACCATGACCCTGGGCGTCGCGCCCTTCGAAGCTGACAGCGATTTCGAGGGTTGCGTCCGGCGCGCCGATGAAGCGCTCTACCGGGGCAAACAGGCGGGCCGGAATCAGGTCGCAGTAGGGGAAAGGCTGTAGGCTGTAGGCTGTAGGTCCGGAGGCTTTGCCGGCGGGGTCTGGATCAGGTGGAGTGCGGTGCGGAGTTCCGACAGAGCGCCGCTTTGCCTGCGCCGCGCAGGCTTCCGGCGCAGCGCGGGAATCTCGCCCTTTTCCGGGATTCAGGTGCATTGCCTCGGTGCCGCTGGCCGGGCGACACCGTTGCCCCCGCGGCAGGCGTAAACCCCTTCCGACGGCGTTCCGGAAGCCTGCGCGCCTCCTTGTCGGCTGGTTCGAAAGCGGCGCTTCGGCAGCCTCCGCGCCGCACTCCACACGGCTTTCCCCTTCCGACGGTGCGCCGGCAGCCGGCATACCTTTCCATCGGCAGGGCTCAAGGCGGCGGCTTCCCGACGGTGTCAAATCATGCGGCGAATCGCCCGAAAAGTGTTGACACGATCCCGTATCCCGAAGAGATACAGGAGATTAGCCGGCGGGGAATCCGTTCAGGTTCACGTGGTTCTGGGTCAGCCAGGACAGGTCCACCGCCCCGGGGGACGCCGTCCCCACGAAGCCCAGCTGCGAGAGGTACCAGTACGCCAGGGTCCCCGACGGCGCGTGCCGCCAGAGCAGGTCCGCGTGCCCGTCCTGGTTGAAGTCGCCGGTACCGGCCACCTTCCAGTCCGGGTCTCCCAGTTCGCCCACGTAGACGTCCCCCTTGATCCCGGTCCCGCTCATCAGCCAGGCCGACAGGGTCCCTGTCGCGGCATGCCGCCAGAAGATGTCCGCGCAGCCGTCCCGGTCCAGGTCGCCGAGCCCCGTGATCCGCCACGCCGGGTCCACCGTGCCGGGGGACAGGTCGCCGGTGAAGACCCCCGCCGCGTTCAGGAACCAGAGGGACATTGCCCCCGTGGGGACGTGGCGCCAGAGGAGGTCCGTCTTCCCGTCGCCGTTGAAGTCGGCCACCCCGATCACCTGCCAGTCGGTCGTCGCGACGGTCCCGACGAGGACCGAACCCGTGACGGTCCCGCCGTCCAGGAACCAGAGGCTCAGCAGGCCCAGAGCGTCGTTGCGCCAGAAGAGGTCCGTCTTCCCGTCGCCGTTCACGTCGCCGGTCCCCTGGGTGACCCAGGCGGTGTCCACCGACCCGGGCGAGGGGGAAGAAGCCACGCCGGACGGGCCGAGGAGCCACAGCGACAGCCCCCCCGTGGAAACGTCGCGCCACAGGATGTCGCACCGGCCGTCCCCGTCGAAGTCGCCCGTCCCCTTCACCTGCCAGCCGGTGCCTCCCGTGAGGCCCAGGAAGAGGTCCGTCACCGCGCCCCCGTCGCCCGTCAGCCAGGCCGTCAGGACGCCGCCGGTGTCGTTCCGCCAGAGAACATCGGCGATCCCGTCGCCGTTGAAGTCGTCGGCGGTATGGTTCGGCGTCTGCCGGACCGTCACCCAGGCGGTGTCGGACGCGACCTCCGGCCCGCAGTTGCCCTGAACCTGGACCCAGAAGGGGGTCGTGTCCGTCAGGGGGTCGGTGGTCAGGAACGACGAGTTATCGCTCACGGGGACGGACATGTCCCCGCTGAGACCCCGGTACCACTGGTAGACGAGGGAGTCCCCCACGGCCGTCACGCTCAGCGTGGCCGCATCGCCCGACTGGACGGTGACCGCCTCCGGCTGCCCCGTGATGGCGTTGGTTTCGTAGACGGTGACCAGGTAGTCGTTGTAGGTCGACTCGCAGCCGCCGGGGTTCGAGACGGTCACGGAGTAATACTCGGAGGATGCCGGTGAGATGTCGATGCTCTGGTTGGTTTCCCCCGTGCTCCAGTAATACTCGCAGCCGTCCGGCCAGGCGGTCAGCGTGATGGTGTCCCCCTGGCACATCTCGAAGGGCCCCAGGATGTCCGCTCCGGGGTAGTCCCAGACCGTCACCAGGAAATCCGGTGCGGTCCCGGTGCAGCCGTTCGCGTCGGAGACGGTCACGGAGTAAGAGGTGTCGACCCCGGGCGAGACGTCGATGGTCTGGGTGGTCTCGCCCCCCGGGGACCACAGGTAGGAGGTGTAGCCCGCCCCCGCGTCCAGCGTGATGACCTCGCCCAGGCACAGGTGGTCCGGCCCCGTGACGTCCGGCGCGGGGGAATCGTAAACCCCCACCCAGTGGTCGTCCGAGGCCGGGTTCCCCTCGCCGTCGGTCACGGTGACGGTGTAGGTCTCGCCGGGGTACGCCGGGTACACTTCGATGGTCTGGGTGCTCTCCCCCGTGCTCCACGCGTAGGAGGCGTAACCCGGCCCCGCGTCCAGCGTTGCGCTCTCCCCCGGGCACACCCCGTCCGGGCCGGTGATGTCCACCCAGGCCTGTGCCGGCAGGCTCGATGCGCCGCAGGCGGCCGTCAGCGCGAGAACCAGGAAGGAGAATCGCGGCAGCCTCCGAAGGGTGGGGGTCCGGGAGCCGGTCGAACTCGGTCTCGTTTCCATGGGGGCCTCCTTGCCGGAAAGAAGTGTGCGGGACGGAGAAAGCGTACGAAGGGAGTGTACCACGATTTCACGGCGAATGTGAAGGGAGTGCTCCGAGCGTGGGCCTCGCCGACGCCCCCGGGGCCGGACCTTGACCCCACGATGAAAAACCGGGGACAACGCGTCAGGACAGCCGCGAACCGGTGCAGCTCCTCACGGGGGCGGGCAAGAAAAAACCCGCCGCCCGGGGCCGGGCGGCGGGTTGGGTTTTGCGCGGACGGTGTGCAGGTTAAAGCCTACATCCCTCCGGCGAAGATCACGCCGTTCTGGACCCGCCAGCCAAGGTCCACGACGCCCATGGCCATGTCGCCGACGTGGCCGGCTTCCGTGCAGAGCCAGACGGAAATTTCGCCGGTGTTGATGTTGCGGAGTAAGACGTCGCTCTTCCCGTTGCCGTTGAAGTCGCCGATGGCGTCCACGCTCCAGTCGTCGTTGGGCAGGGTGCCCAGGTTCACGGAGGTCCAGACGCCGTAGATGGTCTGGTACCAGGCGTCGAGGTTCCGGAGGGTGGCGTTGTACCAGAAGATGTCCGCTTTCCGGTCGCCGTTCACGTCCCCGAGGCCGACGATCTGCCAGGCCACGTCGACGTTGCCGGGGGAGGTGGCCGAAAGGTAGCCGGCCGCGCCCACGTGCCAGATGGAGAGGTCTCCTGTGGACACCGTGCGCCAGAGGACGTCCTTCCGCTGGTCGCCGTTGAAGTCGGCGACGCCCTCCACCTTCCAGTCGATGGAGCCGACATCGGCCACGTTGACGGCACTCTTGACGCCGGTGGCGTTCAACAGCCACAGGGACACGTTGGTACCGTTCTTCCAGTAGATGTCCGCGTAACAGTCGCCGTCCGCGTCACCCGTCCCCACGACGGTGAAGGACAGGTCCACGGGCCCGAGGTAGAGCTGGGTGGCAAAGCCGAGGGGATTTAGGTTCCAGATCACCACGTCGCCGGTGTTCTCATTGCGGAAAAGGAGGTCGCAGTTGCCGTCGGCGCTGAAGTCGGCGGCGCCGACGATCTGCCAGGGCGGGTTGGGGACGACGCCGGGGGTGACGCTGCCGACCGTTCCCGCGCCGCTCATGTACCAGGCGCTGAGCTCGCCGCTGGTGGCGTGACGCCAGAGGATGTCGCTGGTGAAGTTGGTGTAGTTGATGTCGAACTCGGCCGCCGGGTGGTTGCCCGTCAGGCAGGTGCAGGTCCAATACGCATAGCCGGTGTTCCGGGGAATCGGCGTCGTTGTTTCGAAGTCGGAGGCGTTGTTGTCGGTTTCCGTACAGCCCCCGGTCTTCCGGATCACGGAGGTCGTGTTCGACGGGGCCGCTGTCGGCCCGGTGCCTTCATAGCAATTCGCGGTCGTCCCGTAACCGACGAGATCAATCACCGCCGCGCCGGAGGGACAGGCCCCGGTCAGCGCTGTCGTGGCGTTGGACAAGGCGATCTTGCCACTGGTCCCTCCCATCGTGAAGGTCCCCGTAGCATCGGGTGTGGGCAGCGCGGGTGCAGCCCCGGAGCCGGCGGCCTCCTGAATGAGGTAGTATTGCCCGGGATTGATGCTGCCGGACAAGGTCGTCACCGACCACGACGTTCCCGTCGCGGAAGTCCACTGCACCGACCACCCGGTGAGATCCACGGTCGTGGTGCCCAGGTTGTAAAGCTCGATGAAATCGTTCTTCCAGGGCGCACCGGAGTTCCCGCCGCCGCCGTAGACCTGGCTGATCACGACGGTCGTCGATACCGCCGCGGACCAGCAGGACATGAGCCCGATGACCAGCAGGACGACCAGGAACCAAGGGCCCCTGCCCGTTTGGACGCGTGTTGATGTGCTTATCATGTCTTCCTCCCGTGAAATTGATTTCTTGCATGCCGGCCGTTGAAGACCTGTCCACTATTGTAGTGGCCCACAACAGCGATGGCAAGCCAATTCTGTTGCAAAAGCTCCGCCCGGCCCTCACAAACCGCTTCGCCGGGCGGAAAAGACGCGGAGGAGGGGGAGAAAGCGGTCGAAGAAGATGCGGTGGGTGATGACGCCCTCCACCTTTCCCGACGCGTCCACGACGGGGAGAAGGTCCTCGCCGGCCCGGAGCGCTTCGAGGGTCTCGTAGAACGGAAGGTCGGGTCCGACCGTCCGCCTGAAGGGCCGGACCAGTTCCGACAGGGGTACGGCGCCGACGAGGTGAAGCATGTCGCGGGAGAGAAACCCCGCCAGCGCCCCGTCGGGCCCGAGGCAGACGATCCGGGGGTCACGGCAGTCCCTCCAGGTTTTCAGGATCGCCACAGGCGGGTCGTCCAGCCGAATCAGGGGAAAACGCCGCCGCATCAGGTCCCCCGCCTTGACCTCGGCCATGGCCCCGAGGTCCCGGTTCCGCCGGAAATTGATCCGCCACCGCGCCAGGGGGGCAATGTAGAGGGAATCCGAGCCGGTCCCGAACGCCACGGCGGTGGAGAGGACCGTGGCCGTCATCAGGGGGAGCATGACGCTGTAGTCCCGGGTGAGTTCGAAGATCAGCACCACGGCGGTCAGGGGGGCGTGGATCGTCCCGGAGAGCACGGCGGCCATCCCCACGGTGGCGTAGGCCCCCTGGGTCCCCAGCCCCGGGATCAACCCCTGCTGCAGCCCGCCCACCAGGGCGCCGAGGGACGCCCCGATCAGCAGGGATGGGGCGAAGATCCCCCCGGAATTCCCCGACTGCAGGGTGAGCGCCGTGGCCACGATCTTCGTCAGACAGACCAGCCCCATGACGGGCAGGGCGAACTCGACCCGAAGCACGTCGTCGATGACGTCGTGCCCAAAACCTCCCGCCTGGGGCACTGCCAGAAGGATCAACCCAACCCCCGCGGCCCCGACCAGGGGGTGCAACCGGGAGAACGGGAGCCTCTCGAAAATTTCCCGGACCGTGGCCATGACCCGGCAGAACAGGGAGGACACCAGGCCGGCCGCCACGCCCAGGACCGCGTAGGTGAACAACTCGAGGGGATTTTTCAGGACGAAGGGGGGCACCTGGAACGCAGGGCTGTCCCCGGAGAGCCATCGGGTCACGGAGGAAGCGGCCGCCGCGGCCAGGAGGACCGGGGTGACGGCGGAGAGGGTGAGATCGTTGAGCAGGATCAGTTCCAGGCCGAACAGGACCCCGGCGAGGGGGGCGTTGAAGACGGCGCCGATCCCTGCCGCGGCGCCGGCGGCCAGGAGGATCCGGGTGTGGTGGGGGTCGGACTTCGCTCCTTTCCCGACGAGAGACCCGGCGGCGGCGCCCACGAAGGCCATGGGGCCCTCGGGACCGGCGGAACCGCCGGAGCCGAGCGTGAGGACGGAGGTCACGAAACAGACGAGGGCATCCTTCACCCGGATGAAGCGGGACCGGATGGACGACTCGATGATGGCGGGAACATACTCTCCGACCCAGGACCGGAGACCGGCCAGGAAGAGGACCAGGGCGCCCGCCCCCGCCACGGGCATCAGGAAGCCGAGGAAAAGCGGGAGGGTCGAGAACACTTTCCGAAAGCCGCGGGCCGTGATTTCGATGGCCTCCCGGTACCCCGCGGCCACAAAACCCACGCCCACGCCCAGGAGGATGGCGAGAACCAGCGGCCCCAGGCGTCGGACCGCCGGGTTGTCGGGGGAGGGAAAGCGGCTCATAACGCACACCGCCGTCGGCCGGGCGGTGGCCCGGCCGAAGATCCCGGACCGACAGGGGTCCCGTGCGGTCTCACGAAACCGGCGGGAATCGTCCGGGAAACCCAAGCCTTTCCGATGGGGGGAATGGTCGTCTTCATCGGCTCACCGATCGCCATCATACATCGGAATGAATGGGCCGGGGCATGATTTGTGGACCGGGAAACCGGGTGGTGCACCGATCCGTCGGGAAAAGCCAGCGGACGGGGCCCCGCGAAGCGCCCGGGGAATCACTCCCTCCCGCAAGGGTCCGGATGGAGGGCCCGTGTTCCGATCCCGATTCCCCGGAAAAATCAGCTTGATTTAGACCTATGCAAGTTATATCATCCCACTCAAAGGGTTCTTTCTGCGCGCACGCCCCTCCGGCAGCGACGAACCACGAAGTCTTTTGGCGAGGGGCCCATTCACCTTCTGGAGGTTTCCATGTTGCGACGCTCGCTGATCATCCTGAGCATCCTGCTTGTTTGTGGTTTCTTCGCAGCCGCGGAGGAAAACGACGGCCGCATCGAAGCTTCGGCCTACGTCGGGTTCATCCGCTTCCAGGACAGCACCAACCTTGAATCGACCTACATCTCGGGGGGACGCTTCTCGTATGCCTTCACCGACCACGTGGCGGTGGAGGGGCAGTTCGGCTACCTCAACGCCGACGTCCGGAACCCCCTCCAGGTCCCGCTGGAGGACAACCAGTTCGGCTGGCCGGACCAGACCACGAAGGGCGTCACCTTCGGGGGCGGGGTGCTGTATCACTTCCTCCCCAAGGAGAAGGTCAACCCCTTCGTCTACGCCGGGATGGGCATCGCCCACTTCATACCCAACGTCACCGACTCCGTGAACAAGTTCATGGCGGAGTTCGGCGGCGGCGTCAAGATCTGGCTGAACAAGAACATCGCCTTCCGTGCGGACATCCGGGACGCCATCATTTTCTCCAGCACCCGGCACAACCTGGTCCTCACCGCCGGGCTGGTTTTCGGTTTCGGCGACCTGTGAAGCGCAGCGAAAGGGAATTGAGGGGAGAGATTATTCCATCAGGAGGTAGTCATGGTTAGGCGTTCGTTGATCCTGCTGATCGTCCTCATCGCGGCCGGCTATTTCGCCGTCGCCCAGGTGAACGACGGCCGCATCGAGTTTTCACCCTACGTCGGTTTCCTCCGCTTCTCGGACGGCACCAACCTCGAGTCGTCCTACATCGCAGGCGGACGGTTCTCCTACGCTTTCACCGACCACGTGGCCGTCGAAGGCCAGTTCGGCTATTTGAACGCCGACGTCCGGGACCCCCTCCTCATTCCCGTGGAGGACAACCAGTTCGGTTGGCCGAACCAGACCACGAAGGGTTACACCTTCGGCGGCGGCGTGCTGTACCACCTCATCCCCAAGGAGAAGGTCAATCCTTTCTTCTACGGCGGGATGGGCATCGCCCACTTCACGCCCAACGTCACCGACTCCCTGAACAAGTTCACGGCCGAGATCGGCGGGGGCGTCAAGGTCTGGTTGAGCAAGAACATCGCTTTCCGCGCGGATGTCCGGGACGCCATCGTCTTCTCCAGCACCCGGCACAACCTGCTGCTCACTGCCGGCCTGGTCTTCGGTTTCGGCGACCTGGAAAGCCCCGAGCCGCCGCCGCCTCCCCCGCCGCCGCCGGCGCCCAAGCCCGAGCCCAAGCCCGAGCCGCCGCCGCCGCCTCCCCCGCCGAAGCCCGAGCCCAAACCCGAGCCCAAGCCCGAGCCGCCGCCTCCCCCGCCGCCGCCGGCGCCCAAGCCCGAGCCCAAGCCCATCATCCTGGAAGACGTCCACTTCGCTTTCGACAAGTCCACCCTGACCGACGAAGCCAAGGACATCCTCCGCAAGAACATCGGCGTGATGAAGGAAAACCCGGGCATCAAGGTCCGGATCGAGGGCCACACCTGCGCCCATGGTTCCGAGAAGTACAACCAGCGGCTCAGCGAACGCCGGGCCCAGGCCGTCATGGAATTCCTGGTCCAGGAAGGCGGCATCCCGGAATCCCGCCTCTCCAGCATGGCCTACGGCGAGACCCGCCTGGCCCGCCCGGAAGTCCCCACGGCCGCAAACAAGGATTCCGAAGAGGCCAAGTTCAACCGCCGGGTCCATTTCGAGATCGTCGTTCAGTAACCGGACCGTTCGCCGCGCAGGGGCCCCTCCCGGGGTCCCTGCCGTTTTTTTTCATGCCTTCAGGGATTTCCCCCCAACTGCAACATGGGAGCGACGTTTTGCGCATGATAGGGATCTTCTCGGCAATGGCGTCCCGTGCCCGCCGGTTCGCCGTCCTCGTTTGCCTGTTCGCCTCCGCAGTCGGTCCCGGCGCCGCCCCGGCCGGCTCGAGCCCCACACCCGCCCAAAGCGTCCTCCGGTTCCGGGAGATCACGGCGGACCGGACGCACCGGATCGGCCTCCCCGCAATCCCCTTTCTGAAAATCGCCTTGGGCGACCTGGACGGCGACGGACGGCCGGAACTGGTCACCGGGGCCAAGGACGGGACGGTCTCCGTTTACACGCCGGGGCCCGATCGCCGCTGGAAGGAACTCCCGGGGTGGGCGGACGGGGTGAGGGCCAACGCCTTCTCGGCCCCCGCTCTCGGGGACCTGGACGGGGACGGGCGCCTCGACCTCCTGGTGGGCACCGGGGGTTTCTCGAAGGTCTCGGGACGGGTCCTGTTGTTCCGGAACGTCCCGGGAACTGACCGGCCTCGCTGGGAACTGGCGGGTGAACTGCCCGACGACGTGGGCGACGACGCGGCCCCGGCCCTGGCGGACGTGGACCTGGACGGCAAGCCCGAGGTCCTGGTGGGCAACTCGGAGGGGGTCCTCCGGGCTTTCCGGCAGAAAAAGGACTTCCTGTTCGAAAAAACCGGCCTTCCGGCGGGTCTGTGGGCCCCTTCCGGCAAGTACGCCTCCCCCACGGGCGCGCGGCTGGACGGGGCGGGCTTCCTCGCGGTCGGCATCTCGACGGGCAAAGTCCGTCTCTTCTGCGTCCGGCGCAGCGGGACGCGCGCGTCCGTGATCCCCCTCCTGCCCTCCCTCCCGGCAAGCTCCTTCCCGTCCCCGGCTTTCGGCGACCTGGACGGGGACGGGCTCCTCGAACTCCTGGTGGCCGACTCGGACGGGAACCTGGCGGTCTGGCGGTCCGACGGCCCGGAGTACCGCCGGTGGTCGGCCGACCGGGAGCTGGTCCGGCCGGGGGTGCGGTTTCGACCCTCCTGCGCACCGGCCGCCGTGGCCCGGGACGGCGGGGTCGACCTTCTCCTGGGGGACCAGGACGGCGCACTGACGTGGCTGCGGAAGGAGGGGGCGGACGGGCCCTGGGCGGAGCAACCCGCCGACGCCGCCTCGCCTCGGGTCCCGGGGTACAGCAGGCCCTGCGAAGTGTCCTGGAAGGGCAGACGCCTCATCCTCGTCGGCGACGGGAGCGGGAGGGTCCACGCCTTCTCGGGGCCGGCGAATGCGGGGAGCGGCCCCTGGGCGCGCTTCGCGGGGTTCCCCGACGGGGCCAGGGTCCCGGGGCACGCCACCCCGTCCGCCATGGACCTGGACGGCGACGGGGAACCGGAGTTGGTGGTGGGCGACCAGTACGGCACGCTGAATGTCTTCTCCTTGCGGGAAGCGGAGCGCACATCGAAGAAGAAGCGGAAGGCCGGGCCCGTCTGGGTGCAGACCCCCCACGAGGAGTTGTCCCGGATAAAATCCAGGGGCGGTTTCGCCGTCCCCGCCTTCCTGGAAACCCCGGACGCCGTGTGGCTGTTCCTGGGCCAGCAGGACGGCCAGGTCCGCACCTTCTCGGCCCGGAGGACCGGCGGGCGCATCGGGGAGTTCACGGAACACGAGGCCGCGTTTCCCCGTTTCCGGGAGAACGCTTCCCCGGCCGCGTTCCTCGAGGGGGACCGGATTCGCGTCGTGGTGGGCGACCGGGACGGGAACCTCCGCGAGTTTGTCCTGGAAACGCCCTCGAACGGAAACCCTCCGGACCCGCAGCCCAAACCCGACAAACCGGAATAGCAACAACAAGATACACGAAAGAAGAATTCAGAATCCAGAATTCAGAATCCAGAATTCAGAATCCAGAATTCAGAATCCAGAATTCAGAAGCCAGAAACCAGGAGGGGGAGACAGCCCTCAGGAGGCCTTGGTTGGGAGACAGGAGGAAGGAGGCGGCGTTCGCTCTGTTGACCGTGCTCTGTGCCTCTGTGCCTCTGTGAGAGACCTTCTGGAAGCTTTCTCCCGGAGGCGCGGAACTTGGTGATGGCGCGCTTTCATGCCCCCGGGCCGCATCCGAGGGCTGCCTGGATTTCTTTGCGTACTTTGCGCCTTCGCGAGATCAGGATCCGGATTGTCTCTCGCCAAGGCGCCAAGCTCGCAAAGAAAGACCGAACAGGCCGCTGCTCCCCCTCCTGGCGGGTGTTTCGAGCGATCGTCCCGTCTTCCCTGCGCGAGTGGCATCGGGGTCGCGCTCCGCGGCCCGGCCTCTCCGGGTGCGGCCTTCCGTGGAGTTCCGGCCGGGAACAACCCGCCTTCCCCGTGCCTGTGAGATCCGAATCCGGGCTTCTTGCGGGCTCACCGCGTGTTGCTCAATTTGACAAAAACGATCACTCTGTAAGCGACGAGAACCTGCAGCCTGCCTCGCTTCCCGCCCACCCCGCCTCCCGCCGTCATCACGTTTTCCCTTGCTTTTCCTCCCGTTTTCGTCTATAAAAATCAAAGCTTGATGACCCCGCAAAAAGTCGCGAAAGGGAGATTTCCCGCGAATAACACGAATATACGCGAATTTATAACACGAATAATATCTATTGATTGTTGATTTCTGATTCGCGTTCATTCGCGTGATTCGCGGGCATAAAAGACTTTTTGCGGGGGCGTCAAAGCTTCATTTTCTGTAGGCCAGTCAAGCCCGGGGGGATTATGGCGGGGTCAAGGCAAACGGGCGTGGGTGCAACCGACGCCGCAACCAAAGCATATTCTGCTCTTATTTTTCCAATATCAGGAGGTCGTGGATGAACAAGCGTTGGCGAGCAACCGGGATCCTGGTTTGCGGTCTCTTCCTTCTTCTGACCGCGAATTCCGCCTTCCTCTGCGCCGGGGACACAGCCCTGCCTTCCCTCTCCACCGTTTTGAACAAGGATGGATCCGTCAGCCTTCAGCCCGATCTCCAGGGGTCTTTTGACCCGACAGGGTACCGGATGGTCCTGGACGAGAACAACCAGCCCCGGTTCCTTCCCGAGAACCCGGAGGGCTTCGACTTCCGCACCCTCGCCCGGAAGCAGCGGGAGCAGCAGGCGCCGAAGCCCCCCACCCGCAACGCCGCCATCCTCTTCCCGGGCGACGACAACTGGAGCACCCAGTACGCGTTCAAGGGCTGCGACTACGGCGTGTTCGCCGTCGCCGCGGGTTCCGGCGGGACCCTCTACATCGGGGGCGCCTTTTCATACGTGAACGGCATCCTGGTGAACGGGGTCGCCAAATGGAACGGCACCACCTGGTCCGCCATGGGCGGCGGCGTCACCCTGAGCGGGGGGCGCTACGGGATGATCAACTCCATCTCCGTGAACGGGTCCGACGTCTACGTGGCCGGGCAGTTCGACCACGCCGGGACCGTGGCCGCCAACAACGTGGCCCGGTGGAACGGGACCTCCTGGTCCGCGCTGGGGACCGGCACCGATGACTACTGCAACGCCGTACTCGCCACGGGCACGGACGTTTACGTCGGCGGTTACTTCGCGAACGCCGGCGGAGTGGCCGCCCCCTTCGCCGCCAGGTGGAACGGCACCACCTGGTCCGCCCTGGGGGCCCTGGACGACGAAGTCATGGCCTTCGCCACGAACATCATGGGGACCATTTATGTCGGGGGGTGGTTCCTGAACTCCGGGAGCACGACCCTGAACTACATCGCCCAGTGGAGCACCGTGGCGGGAGACTGGGTCGGCCTGGTCGATGGCGCCAAAACCGGGATGAACAACGCCGTCTACTCCCTGACCTGTGACGCGAGCGGAAATCTCTACGCCGGCGGCAACTTCACCAATGCAGGCGCCGACAACAGCGCCACCCGGATCGCCAAGTGGGACGGCGCCACCTGGAGCCACTTCGGGACCGGATGCAGCGGAACGGTCTGGGGCATCACCACCATCGGCACCGACCTGTACGCCTGCGGATCCTTCACGTCGGCGGGCGGCACCGCGGTCAATTACTCCGCCAGGTGGAACGGCACCGCCTGGTCCTCCCTGGGCGGCATGCTCAGCACCACGTACGGCGCGGCCACCGACGGCACCAGCGTCTTCATGGGCGGCAACTTCATGCAGGCCGGCGGCGTCAACTGCAACCGCATCGGCAAGTACAGCCCCACCGGCGGCACCTGGTCCTCCATGGAGACCACCTTCGGCGGCCGCGGGTGCAACGGGACGATCTACAGCCTCGCCGTGGACGGCTCCAACCTCTACGTCGGCGGTTTCTTCACCATGATCGGCGACGTCAACGCCCTCTGCATCGCCAAGTGGAACGGCACCGCCTGGTCCGCCCTGGGGGCCGGCGTCAACTCCAGCGTCTGGGCCATCCTGGTGGACGGGACCAACGTCTATGCCACCGGCTCCTTCACCTCCGCCGGCGGGGCGGCGGCCAACCGCATCGCCCGGTGGGACGGCGCCAACTGGAACACGATGGGCACCGGCCTGAGCAACAACACGGGGTACGCCCTGGCCAAGTACGGCTCCAACATCTGGGTGGGCGGAACCTTCACGACCCCCAACCGCATCGCCCAGTGGGACGGCTCCGCCTGGAGCACCACCCCCTTCGGCACCGGCCCCAACACCGGCGGTGTCTACGCCCTCGCCGTCACCGGCACCACCGCCTACGTGGGCGGCTCCTTCACCACCTTCAACGGGGTGGCCAACACCGCTTACATCGCCAAGTACAACGGGAGCGCGTGGTCCGCCCTGGGGACCGGCATGAACAACCAGGTGCGGGCGCTCTACCTCGACGGGACCGATGTGATCGCCGGCGGCTACTTCACCACGGCCGGCGGCACCACCTGCGGGTACATCGCCAGGTGGAACGGGACGGCCTGGTCCGCCTTCGGGACCGGCTTCACTTCCGCCAACGGCTACGTCATGGCCATCACCAAGTACAACGGCGAGATCTACGTGGGCGGGCAGTTCACGGAGACCGACTACTACTACAACTACTACGTGGCCAAGTGGAACGGCAGCGTCTGGCTGCCCCTCGGGAGCGGGTTGGAGTACTGGGCCTACACCGCCGTGTCCCTGCCGGACGGCGTCCTCTTCGGCGGCGCCTTCGTCAAGGCGGGCATCACCCCCTCCGCGCGCCTGGCCAAGTGGACGGATTACCGTCCTCCCATCGACATGAACGGCGACTGCTCAATGGACGTCGTGATGCGCAACTACTCCGACGGGTCCCTCACCGTGTGGTACATGTCCGAGGACGGGTACAGCGGGGCGGGCTACCTCGGCGGCCCCGTGAACGTCAAGGCCTCCATGGACGTCATGCTGGCCCCCTACGACTGGATGATCAAGGGGATCGGCGACTTCAACGGGGACGGCTTCAACGACCTGCTCTGGCAGCGCGGGAGCACCCGCGACGTCATCTTCTGGCTCACCGCCCCCATCGGGCATTCCACCGACGTTTACGTGGGGACCGTGTCGTCCACCGACTGGAGGATCGTCGGGGTTGGCGACTGCAACGGCGACCGGAAGGCCGACATCCTGTGGATCGACGTCACCACGGGCCTGATGTCCGTCTGGTACTGCGACGCCACCGGGCGCACCGGCATCGGCTACCTGGGCGGGAACATCGACACGACCTGGAAGTACATGGGCGCCGGCGACCTCAACGGGGACGGCTTCGCCGACAACGTCATGCGGAACTCCGGCACCGGCGACGTGTATGTCCAGTACAACAACGCCTCCGGCCCCAGCGGGAGCCTCTCGCTCGGCAACAAGCCCACCGACTACGCCATGCTCGGGATCGCGGACTGCGACTGGGACCGCCGGGCCGACATCCTCTTCCGCAGCACCTCCACCGGCATGATCGACGTCTGGTACGTCGACGAGACCGGCATCAAGGGCACCGCCAGCTTCGGGCCCTGCGCGGCGGGCACGTGGACCTGCGTGGGCGTGGGGGACTTCGCCGGCAACGGCAATGCGGGGATCCTGTGGCGGAACCTCGCCTCCGGCGACATGTCCCTGTGGCTGCTGGACGGGACAGGCTTCGTCAAGGACGTTTACATGGGCAACGCAGCCACCGCCTGGACCGTGCAGAATTCGGTCAACTTCTCGGGAGGGGCCTACTGACCTTCCGCCGGTTTGAAGCGTAACGGCCTGATCGCACAAGGGGTGTCGCACCGGAGGGCCCGGGTGCGGCACCCCGCCTTTTTACCTCCACCTGTTTTTCTGTTTACGCGGCCGCGGATTTCTGCTAACATCCACCGTTGAAAAACCTATTTCTCAGGAGGTTCACATGGAAGACAGAAGGTGGGGAGACCGGGCAATGTATTTCCTGATCGGCGCATCCATCGGCGCCACCGTCGCGCTGCTCTTCGCGCCCCGCTCGGGCCAGGAAACCCGTGAGTTCATCGTCGGCAAGGTGAAAGACGTCCGGGAAGGCATCAAGGACATGTACCACAAGGGCAAGGACAAGGTCGTCCATGAGAAGGAGATGATTTCCCACGCCATCCAGGCCGGCAAGCAGGCTTACCGGGAAGAGAAGCAGACCAAGGCCCCGAAGGAGGAGTAGGCGAACCACGGGCCTCCCCCGCAACCGCCCGTTGAGGGTGAGGGGCAGCCCGGTTTTCGAGGGAAACCGGAGTTCCGCCGGTCGATTCTTCGAACAGGACGATGCTTTCCCGGCGCAAACCCGGGGAGGCACCGGCGCCAGAAAACACGGAGTGACATCATGGAATGGGCGATTGTCGCATTGATCTGTTTCCAGACCCTCATTCTCGCCGTGGTGGGCGTTGTGGTGTGGCGATTGGCGGCGAAACTGACCGCGACGGCGGACACCGTCCAGAAACTGGTTCGGACCGTCGAACCCCGCGTTCAGGAAGTCGTCGCCGACGTCCAGCGCTTCACCAAGACCATCCAGCCCATCGGTGAACAACTGGTGGACATCAGCATCGAGGTGAAGCGGATCGTCGAGATCTCGCGCCGCACCACGGAGCAGGTGGCCGACTACGTGGGCGAGACCACCCAGATGGTTCACCAGCAGACCACGAAGATCGACGGGATGGTGACGGAAGTCGTGAAGCGTTCCGAGATGATCATGGACCTCGTCACCACCACGATCCTCAACCCCGTCCGGGAGATCTCGTCGGTCTTCCGGGGCGTGAAGGCCGCCCTGGGCTATCTGCGGGGCGAACGCCCCCACCGTGACCGCGAGAAGTTCGCCGAAAGCGAGGAGATGTACCTTTGACGGACCGTTAAAACCCGGTCATCCGCGTTCGACGGCCCCCCCCGGGGCTGTTTTTTTATGGAGGAGCCATGATCGAATCCATCCAGGACCAAAAGGACACCATCGCCCAGTGGGCCTTCGACACCCGGCCCATCCTCGGCCGCTTCCACCTGTGGCTGGAAGACCTGGACATCCAGTGGATCCGCGGCAAGCCGGCCAAGGAGTTCACCAAGGAGATCTCGTTTCTCGACGGGAACATGGAGCGGCTCTTCGCCGTGACCGGCGCCGTCACCGCCCTCGGGACCAAGCTCTTCGGGCGATACGGCGAGGGGCGCGACCTCGACAAGGCCGGTCTCAACCAGGTCAAGAAGGACGCCGACGCCATTTCCGCCTACGCCATGAGCGAGAGCCTCTGGTACCTTTCGAGGCAGCTCCCCGAAAACCACGCCATCATGGTCTGCCTCGGGGAGGGGCTGATGCCCAAGGGCGGCGAGACCCCGGAGATGGGCTCCAACCCGCAGCTCGGCTTCGGCCGGGTCTACGCCCGGCCGTCCGTCGCCCGCTGGCTCGACAAACGCGTCCTCCGGCTCCTCAACCACGACAGCTACACCTGGGAGGATTTCTACGGGGAGATCAAGCAGGCGGGCATCACCGTCTGGGGAACGGCCATCGACACCCTCGAGAACACCTCGCTCTTCGCCAAGGGAGCCCCCGCTGGCCCGCTGACCGTCCTCCACGTCTTCAACCAGCCGCTGCGCATCACGAAACCCTACGAAGGGTACATGGGGAACCTCTTCCTGCCGCGGAAGGTGGTGCAGAACGCTTCCGACCAGGCCATTCTCCTCAACTTCCGGACCCCGCGGGAACTGGTGCTCAAGGCCCTCCGGATGACCTACCCCGGCCTGGCCAGCGGGAACGTCCACGTCTGGACCCTCCGGGGGAAGAGCCGGGAGCCGCGGATCGGCGACCTCTGGAAAGAGTGGCAGGCGCTCGGCGTCCACGTGATCGACGACGGTTGGGTCCTGCCGACGGGGATGGCGGCCTTCACCGAGTCCGGGACTTACGCCCCCACCTACCTGATCGGCGACTGGAAAGACGACGACGGGAACCCCCACGTGTTCCTCTGCGACGGTTACGCCGCCTCGGCGGAAGCCATGCAGGCCGCCTCTCTGGCGCCCATGCTGGGCCTGGAGGCCTCGCTGGCCATTTTCTCCTCCCGGTTCGACCTGCCCCATCACCGGGAGCAGTTCGTGATGGGACTCAACCCCGACGTCGCGGACTTCAAGCAGAAGCTCGAGAAAGTGGTCGGCAACCCTGTGACCGACGACGCCGCGGCCAATTACACCCGGATGATCCGGGACGCCGCCGATGCCGGGTTGCCGCTCCACAAGTTCACCATCCAGGCGGACGACTTCTTCCCGGAAAAGGCCTGGGACGTTCTGGCGGTCAGCGGTTACATGTGCCCGGACCCCTACTCGGGCGCCCCCGGCGTGGAATGCGTCGCTCCCGGCATCCTGCGGGTCACCGTGCGGCTGGCCGCCCCCCGGGGCGACAAGCGGATCACCTTCACCCTGCGCCTGATGGAGACCTTCGACCAGAGCCGGCTGGTCTTCAACCCGCTGCTGATCCGGTTCCTGGCGGGGGAGGACTACCAGTCCCGCGCCGTCCGCATCTCCGATTCCGGGCGGATCCGGAACGAACTCCAGACGCTCTGTGCCGAGGCCCTGGAATTCCTGGGCGACGAGAACATTCGCATCCACTTCGACAAGATCCCCCCCGAGGTGATCTCCCTCCCCAACCAGGCGCGGCTGCGGGACGTCCTGCTCTGGTACAAGCGCCGCCATCCCCTCTGGTTCAGCTGGCTGGAAATTGCCGATTGACGGGAACCGCTTCCCCTGTTCGTCGTAGTAGGCAAACGGGAAGGCCACCGCGGGGGAAACGGAAATGGAGCCATGAGAACAGGATTGAAACGATTGGATCAACAGGCGACGCCAACGCGGAACGGGGCGCTCGAAGACAACGCCCTCATGCTCAAGGCCCGGAACGGGTCGGAAGACGCTTTCTACGAGATCGTCTCCCGGTACAAGAACCCGATGGTGAACTACCTCTACCGACTCCTGGGCAACTACGACCTCGCGGTGGACCTGTCGCAGGACGTCTTTCTGAAGGTTTATCGGAACATGGAACGTTACGACGGCAACCTCAAATTCTCGACCTGGATCTACAAGATCGCCACCAACACGGCCATCGACGAAATGCGCAGGCGCAAGCGCCGCCCCGCCCTGGTGCTCGAGTCGGAGACGCTCCGGGACGGGGAGGAGGATTCCCGGAACCGCATCGTCGAGGCCGAGGCCTCCGGGAACCCCGAGGAAGCCCTTCTCGGCGGGGAGACCGCCCGCCGCCTGGGCGCCGCCATCGACTCCCTCGATCCCCAGCAGAAACAGATATTCATCCTCAAGGAGATTGCCCACATGCCCCTGGAGGAGATCTGCAAGGTGACGGGCATCAAGGTGGGGACCCTCAAGTCCAAGCTTTTCCGCGCCAGGGGTTACCTGAAGGAGCGGCTCCTTCCTTACTTCCGCGGAGGTGAGGCTGTATGAACTGCCGAGCACTTCAGCGATGGATCGCCTGCACCCCCGAATTCCGGGACGAAATCCTCGCCCGGCCCGAGGTCCGCGACCACCTCCGGCACTGCCCCGGGTGCGCCCGCTTCGCCCGGGAGGAGGCCGCCCTTTCCCGGGCCATCGGGCAACTCCCCGCGGTGGAGGCGCCCGCCGGCTTCGAGGACGAACTCCGGTTCCGACTGGCCGCCGCTCCCGAAACCCGCGCGCCCCGCCGGGGGACGACCTGGGTGAAGTACGCGGCCATCGCCGCCTCCGCGGTCCTGGTCATCCTCCTCACCGTGCTCGTGGGGACCCGGTCCACGGGGCCGGCGCCCCTCTCCCCCTCGGCGGCGGCGTCCCCTGCCCCGCCGACCCACGTCTTCCGCCCGGTCACCCCGCCCGCCCCGCTCCGCCCGGTGGACAACGTCCTGGCCGAGACCCGTCCCGTGGAGATCCCCCTGCCCGCCACCGTGACCCGCAAGCCCGCCAAGGACCAGGTTCGGCTCCTGTCGCACAACGTGGACTCGGGCGACACCATCGTGATCGAGATGCCGGCCTCCTACCGCATTCAGAACCTCCGCGAGCTGGAGGCCCAGTACATCCGGGAAGTGAGTTACTGACATGTTTTCCCTCCTTCTGAAGACCTGCCGGCGCGGCCCGCGGAGGGCGGGGTTTTTCCCCGCCGCCCTCGTCGCCCTGTCCGTCTTCGGGGCAGCCGTCGCCGGCCCCGCTGAAGAGACCGTCTTTCCGGTGGTCCCGGTCCGCCTGATCCGCACCGTCGCCGATTTCCGCCAACCGTGCCCCGCGGGCGGAGCGGCCTGCAACCACCCCTTCCGCCTCGAGAACTCCATCCTCGACAACTCGGAGTCCTTCTTCGTCCGGCGCGAGGCGGTGCTCCCGGGCGTCCTGCTCGACGCGCCCCGGCGGGTGGTGGTCATCGGCCTGTCGTGGCTCTGGCGCGAATTTTCGGGGAAGAACGTCGACGTCCGGGTCCTGCTCCCCGAATCCGAGGTCCCCTACGTCCCCATCGGCATCGACGAGCGGATCGGGTTGATGACGGCCGAGCCCGCCCAGCCGCAACCAGCCTACCCGCCGACGGGGATCGCGGTCCGGATGGCGCCGGCGGACCAGGGGTCCGACACCCGGTGGGTCTGTGTCCCGGGCGAGAACACCTTCCGGATCTGCCGGGCCCGTGACGACGAGTCTCACGGGTTGATTCACTGGGAAGCGCTGTCCGACCAGGGCACACCCCCGCTGATGCTCCCGGTGTTCGACAGTTCCGGGGGGTTCCGGGGTTTCTGCCGGCCTCAGCCCAACCCCATGGCCCCGCCTTCCGAGTGGCCGATGATCCGCCGGTCCCAGGTGGAGCGCAGTGTCCGGAAGTTGCTGCAGGTCCGGGGGAACATCCAGTCGGGGTACCTCGGCGTCTTCGTCGAGGACATCCTCCCCCGCAAGGCGGGTCAGGGCGTCCTCGTGAAAGGGGTCACCGAGGGGTCCCCGGCCCAGGCCGCCGGGATGGTCCCGGGAGACATCATCCTCCGGATCAACTCGGACCGGGTGTCCTCCACCCGCGAGTTCATCCAGGTCATCCAGGGGATGTCCCCCGACACCCCGGTCAAGCTCGAGGCCGTCCGCGGCGGGAAGTCCCTGCACCTGGAAACGGCCCTCGCCCGGGTCCCGGCCGTCGACGCCCCGTCCACCCCCTTCCTGCTGCCCTCGGAGCCGGCGGCCCGGAGCGAGGGGGCGGCCGTGACCCCCGCCTCGTCCGTCCGCTTCAAGGCGCGGCCGTCGGGCAAACCCTCCATCGGGATCTTCATGAGCGCCCCGAAGGCCGGGGACAGCCCCGGCGCCCGGGTGTCCTTTGTCCTGCCCAACTCCCCCGCCGAACAGGCGGGAATCCGGCCCGGCGACCTCCTCCTGGAGATCGACGGGAACCTCATCCAGGGCCCGCAGGACGTGTCGCGGATCGTGGCCGCCGCCCGGCGGGGCGAACCGCTCACCCTGCTCGTCTCCCGCGCCGGCGCCCAGCTGAACGTCCACGCCGCCCCCCGCTGACCCTCCCGCCGCCGGGAAACAGGACCATTTCAAACACAAGAACGCAAAACCGGAATTGGGCCGGAGAACGAAGTGCCTTCCCCCGGGGCGGGGCTTCGGTTATACTGTGGCGTCCTTCCGGGCGGCGGGAAGCCAGGGTCCCCGCTGACGGGTTCTTGAAAACCCGGAAATGGAACGGAAACGTTATGTTGCGCCTTTGATCGAGCCAGCGCCCTGAGGGCGGTGGTACTTTTCGCGGGGAAGTCGCCTTGAACGATACTTCACCCTGGACGGGAGGAGCCTGACATGCGGCGCTGGAGTTCGCGCGCCGATCGCCGGGACCCGCCCCGCGTCCCCTTCGAGGACCTCGACCGGGTGCTCCTCGTCAAGCTCCGCTCCCTGGGGGATTGCGTCCTGACCACCCCCTGCCTGAAGATCCTCAAGGCGCGCCACCCCCGCCTGCGGGTGGACGTGGCGGTGGAAGACCGCTTCCGCGCCGTTTTCGAGGGCAACCCGCTCGTCCACCGGACCTGGCCCATCCCCTGGGACGGGCGCCGCTACTTCCGCCACCGGCGCCTCCGGAAGTCCCTCGGCCACGGTCTGCGGGAGGCCCATTTCGACGCCGTCCTGGACTTCAGCGGGAGCATGACCAGCCGGGTCATCATGCGGCTGACGGGAGCCCCTGTCCGTGCGGGCTTCGGGCAGTACCACCTGCCCCACTGCTACACCCACCTCGTGGGGAACCCCGCCCGCTACTTCCCCGGGGAAAAGCTCCACAACGTCCAGTTCCTCGCGGGGCTGCTCCGGGGCCTGGGCGTGGAACTCCCCTCCCCCCTCCCCCCGACGGAACTCCACGTCCCCGAACCGGCGCGGCGGTCCGCAGCGGACCGGCTGTCGGCGGCGGGGATCGGCGACGGGCCCCTCGTCCTCGTTCAGCCCACCGCCACGCTCGCGTCCAAGCAGTGGCCGCCCGAGCGCTTCGGGGAGGTCGTCCGGGGCCTGCACCGGGATCGACCCTGCCGGATCCTGCTGACCTGCGCACGCCACGAGGCGGGGATCGCCCGGGAGGTCGCCCGGGCAGCAGGCGAGGACCTCCCCGTCTTCGACGACATTTCCCTGCCCGAACTGGCCGCCCTGATGGAGCGCGCGTCCCTCTTCCTCGGCTGCGACAGCGGCCCCGCCCACATGGCCGCCGCCCTCGGCCGGCCCGTCTGCGTGATCTTCGGGTCGTCCAACCGCGACCTCTGGCACCCCTGGGGGGAGGGCCACGCGGTGATCAGCCTCGACCTCCCCTGCAACCCCTGCCCCGGCAAGCAGTGCCCCCAGCCCCGCCCCCTGGCCTGCATCCTCGACATCCCGGCGGAGAGGGTCCTCCGGGCCGTCATGGAATGGCTCCCACGGGGTTGATCACGGCGCGGGCCGCCGTGACCCCCTGACTCCCTGACATCCTGAACGGCCTCCGGGCCAGGCAAGGACTCGCCCCGTTCGGTGTTCCTCCGCCCGGCGGAAGCGGAGGGTACAACGCCGGGCCGCGCAGGGACGTCACCGCCGATCGGGCACGACCCCGCCGGCGTGGGCGGCCGGGTTAGCCGCGAACCGGGATCGGCGAGATTTGCGGATCGAAATCGGGCGGTTTGCGCTATAATAAAGTCGTTACTTTTCCCGGTACCGAACCGCACTTGCAGGCGGCCCGTTGAAACTCTGGCGAGGAGGTCGGCGATGCAATCGAAACCCCGTCCGTTTCCGTTCCTGATTCTTCTCCCGCTCCTCCTGGCCGGGCCGGCCCTCACCGGCACCGCCGCCGCCCAGGGAGACAGCACCGACCCACCCGCGAGCCCCGTGAGGCTGGTGTTCATCCACCACTCCACCGGGGGATTCTGGCTGGCGGACGACAACGGCGGCCTGGGGATCGCCCTGCGGGACAACAACTACTACGTCAGCGCCACCAACTACGGGACCGGGCCCGACTCCATCGGCGACCGGACCGACGTCATCAACTGGCCCGAGTGGTTTCTCTGGGAAAACCGCGACACCTACCTCGCCTGGCTGTACGCCCTGAACGAGCAGAATTTCGGGGACTTCGGTTCCTGGAGCCGACTGGGGGCCAACCCGGGCGGGGAAAACGTGGTCATCCTGTTCAAGTCCTGCTTCCCCAACTCGAATCTCTACGGCAATCCCTCCGACCCGCCCGACGCCGAGATCTCGGACGCCTTCACCGTCGGCAACTTCAAGGCGGTCTACAACCGCCTCCTGACCTACTTCGCCACCCGGCTGGACAAGCTCTTCGTGGTGATCCTGGCGCCGCCGTACGCGACCAGCGAGTGGGATTTCGATTACGGACGCGCCGCCAACGCCCGCGCCTTCAACAACTGGATGATGACCCAGTGGCTGTCGTCCTACGCGCACCCCAACGTCGCCGTCTTCGACTTCTACAACGTGCTCACCAGCAACGGCGGAAACGCCGACACCAACGACCTCGGCTGGTCCACGGGGAACCACCACCGCTGGTGGAGCGGGGCGGTCCAGCACCTCCAAACCGTCGACATCAACTACGCCGCCTACCCCACCGACGACAGCCACCCGTCCCAGGCCGGAAACGTGAAAGCCACCGAGGAGTTCCTCCCCCTGCTGAACGTGTTCTACAACCGCTGGAACTCCGGGGCCTCCCCGCTCCAGTACAACGACCTGGCACGCTTCCTCGCCGCCAGTGCCAATCTCCCGTCGGGGCAGACGGGGGACGCCAACGGCGACGGGGTGGTGGACGCGCTCGACCTGGTCTACCTGCTGACGCACTGACCGGGGCCGGGCCGCCCCGAGAGGATTGCCCGGTAAAGTTCGAGGGTGCGGCGCGCCGTCGTCTCCCAGGAGAAGCGGGCGGCCTGTCGCAGGGAGCGCGCGCGCATGGACACCCGGCGTTCGGGGTCCCCGAGGAGGGCGAGCAGGGCCTCCGCCAGCACCCTCGGCTCGTCGGCGGGGACGAGGAGCGCCGCGTCGGCCGCCACCTCCGGGAGGCTGGAGGCATTCCCGCAGATCACCGGCGTCCCGCAGGCCATGGCTTCCAGCACAGGAAGCCCGAAACCCTCCTGGCGGGAGGGAAACACGAACACGGCCGCCCCGGCGTAGAGCGCCGGCAGAAGCTCGTCGGCGGCCGGACCGGTGAAGACGACCCTCCCCGCCAGTTCCCGCCGCACGGGGTCCGTTTCGGCGCCGGGGTAGCGCGGGTCCATTCGCCCGGTCACCACAAGAACGAACCGCCCGCCGAGCCCGGGGTCCCGCCGGAGGGCCTCCTTCCAGCCGTCGAAGAGGAGCGCCAGGTTCTTGTGCGGCTTGTTGCTCCCCACGTAGAGCACGTACTCCCGGTCGATCCCCAGTGCCTCCTTCACGGCCCCGGCGCGCGCTTCCGCGGCCGGGTCGAATTCCGGCGCCGCCGCCAGGGGGATGGACACCGTCTTCCCGGCGGCCCCCGGGAAGTGGTGCGCCAGCCGCTGCCGGGAGGCCTCGGAGATGGTCAGCACGGTGTGGGCGCGCCGGACGGCCATGGCGATGGCGATACGGATCAGCGCCCGCTTCGGGAAGGGGAAATACTCCGGGAAATCGAGGGGGATGAGATCGTGGATGCCGGCCAGCAGGGGGACGCCGGGGAACCAGGGCGTCAGGAACCAGGTGGCGTGGAACAGGCCCGCCCCCGACCGCCGCAAAGCCCCGCGGACCTCCCACTGCTGGGAGACCGAACGGGGTCCCGACGCCACCCGGACCCGCTCCAGCCCAACGTCCGGCAAGACCGTGGCCGACCCGCCGTCCACCAGGAGGCGAGGGGCCGGGACCCCGGCGCCCGCCCCCGCCCCGTCCCCCACCAATCGACCCATGGCGGCGGCCAGGGACACGACGTAGCGCCCGATGCCGGGGAACCGGGGGGTGGCGGTGCGGGCGTCCAGGACGGGGGTCATGTCCCCGACCCGTCCGCCCGGGCTTCCTCCGGCGTCCCCCCGGTGGAAGGCTCCAGGACCAGCCGGACGACCTGGACCGAAACCCCGTGAGGCCCCGCGGCCCGGGACAGTTCCTCGAGCACCTCGGACTCGTCCGGACGCTCCGGAACCAGGACCCGCCGGGCGCCGGTGGAAGCCGCCACGTGGCCGAGGGTGTCGAGGCTGCCCAGCACCGGGACCCCGAGAATCAGCGCATGCTCCCGTTCCGGCCCGGGGTCGAGGAAGCCGACGGCGCTCATCCGCAGGTCCCCGCGGAGGCGAAGGGTCCGCAGCAAAAGCTCGCCCGCGTCGTCCGCGCCGTAGATCAGCACGGGGTCACCGCTGCGGGGTTCCACACCGTGCCGGAAGTACTCGCGGAGGATCCACAGGGAGAACCGGGCCGTCCCCACCAGGACCAGGGAGAGGGTGAAGTCCACGAAGAAGAGGGCGCGGGAGTACCCCTCGAAGCGGAAGAGAGCCAGGATGGCCAGCACCGAGGCCAGGGACGCGACCACGTTCCACCGGACCAGGAGGAAAAGTTCCCGGATCCCCGCCCGGCGCCAGTCGTGGCGGTAGAAGCCGGCGAGCAGGAAAACGGCGATCTTCACCAGGACCACGACGGCGAACGACTCCTTCATGCGGGCGAGGTTGAAATCCGCCACGGTCCCGTCGAAACGCAGCAGGTAGGACAGGACGTAGGCGATCCCCAGCAGGACCGCGTCCATCAGGAGGACGAGGGCGTGGTCCCGGACGAAGCGCAGCACGGCCCCGATCCCCCCCCGGCGCTGCGAGAGGGCCGCCGTGCCGTAGATCCGCACTTCCGAGAGGAAGAGCCCGAAAATCAGCATGGAGATGGCCAGCATCCCGAAGAGGGACAGTGTCCCCAGGAGGCCGAACCGGGTGAAGAAGGCGGCGCTCAGCCCGAAGGAGAGGCTGATCCCCATCAGGAACAGGACCGTCTTCCGCTCCGAAAGCCCCAGGATCACCAGCCGGTGGGACGTGTGGTCCCGTCCCCCACGGGAGATCGGCCGCCCGTGGAGGCGCCGCTGGAAGGAGACCAGCACGGTGTCGAAGATGGGCACGGCGAGAAAGCAGACGGGCATGAAGATGGCGAACAGCAGGTTCGCCGCCCCGCGCCACGTGCTCATGATGGTCACCGCCGCCAGGATGTACCCGATGCAGAGGCTCCCGCAGTCCCCCATGAAGATCTTCGCCGGGTTGAAGTTGAAGAGCAAAAAACCGAGGCAGGCCCCTGAAACGGCGGCCGCGAGGATCGCCACCCCCCCGAGGCCGTGCTGGAAGGCGTACACCAGGATGCAGAGACCGGACACGAAAGCGACGCCGGAGGAGAGGCCGTCCATGTTGTCGATGATGTTGAAGGCGTTGATGATGGCCGTGAACCACAGGATGGTCAGGGGCACGGCCACCCAGGGGTTGGCGACGAAGTTCAGGCGGAGCCCGAGCAGCGCCGCCGCCGTGGCCAGGGCGAGCTGGAAGAGAAGTTTCGTGCGGGGCCGGGTCTCCCGGATGTCGTCGAGGAGCCCGAACAGGAAGGCGGCCCCCGCCCCCCCGATGACGAGGAGGTTCTCCCGCGACGGCGGGATGAAGGGGACGACGGCGGCGGCGAACCCGACGAAGATGCCGATCCCCCCGAGCAGGGCGGTCGGTTTGCGGTGCCAGCGGTCCTCCCGCGGCTTCGCCACGAACCCCAGGCGGCGGGCCACGGGGATCATCAGGGCCGTCGATCCGGCCGCGAGGCCGAACGCGACCAGGTACACCCAGGCGAACGCGGGCATGGCCTTACCTGGAAGAGGTCAGGACCGGGGGCGGTCTGCGGCCCGGTCGCCGCGTTCCCGGAAGTGGGCGATCACGTCGTCGAGGATGTCGTCCAGGGTGCGGCTGGGCCTGAACCCGATCAGGTTGCGGATCTTCGTGGTGTCCGGGACGCGCCGCTGCATGTCCTCGAACCCTTCCTCGTAGGCCTGGCTGTAGGAGAGATAGGTCAGCACGGAGCGGCTCCCGGTCCGGGCGATCACCCGCTCCGCCAGCCGGGCGATGGAGACTTCCTCCTCGCTCCCCACGTTGTGGACCTCCCCGAGGGCCCGCGGTTGCTCCATCAGCGCCCGGAGCGCGGACACGCAGTCCCGGACGTGGAGGAAGCAGCGGGTCTGGGAGCCGTCCCCGTAGACGGTGATGGGCTCGTCCCGGAGCGCCTGCCCGACGAAACGGGGGATGACCATCCCATACGCCCCCGTCTGGCGAGGCCCCACGGTGTTGAACAAGCGGACGATGACGGCGGGAAGCTGCCGGTCCTTCCAGTAGTAGTAGGCCAGCATCTCGTCCACGGCCTTGGAGGTGGAGTAGGCCCAGCGGCTCTTCAGGGGCGAGCCCAGGATCCGGTCGTCCTCCTCCCCCAGGGGGATGTTGGTGTTCTTGCCGTAGATCTCCGACGTCGAGGTGATGAGTACCTTTTTCCGGTAACGGCAGGCCATCTCCAGGACCACCTCCGTGCCGCGGATGTTGGTGGCCAGGGTTTCCCAGGGCTTCTTCACGATCAACTCGACGCCCACCGCCGCGGCCAGGTGATAGACCCGGTCGCAGCGCTCCATGAGCTTGTCGGTGAGGAAGCGGTCCTGCACGTCCCCCACCACCAGGCGGAAACGGGGGTTGCCCTCGAGGTGGGCGACATTCTCCACGCTCCCGGTGGACAGGTTGTCCAGGGCCGTGACGTCGTCGCCCGCGTCCAGGAGCGCTTCCGCCAGGTGTGAGCCGATGAATCCGGCGCCGCCGGTGATCAGGATGTTCATGGTTCCTTCCTTCGAAAATATCGGTCCGTCGACAAACGCGGCACTATACCAGAAATCGGCGCGATACGGAATGCCCCGTTGCGGCGGCACGAAAAAACGCAGGCCCGCCCGCGGCCCCCCTCACTCGGCGCTGCCGGCGTCCTCGCCGCTCTCGCCCCCCTCCGCGGCCGTGACGCGGTCCCGCCCGGAATGCTTCGAGACGAAGAGGGCGCCGTCGGCGACGTCGAGGAGTTGCTGCAGGGACGCGATGCCCTCCCGGAGGGCCGCGACACCCAGGCTCACGGTCAACCGGAGGGCCTCGCCGGTCGAGAGGGTCACGGCGGGCTCGGCGACGGAAACCCGGATCCGCTCCGCGACCGCCATCGCCGCGTCGAGGTCGGACTCGGGCAGGAGAAACACGAACTCCTCCCCCCCGTAGCGGCCGACGAGGTCCACCCGCCGGATGCCGGACTGGAAGCGGCCCGCCACCTCCCGCAACGCCTCGTCACCGGCCGAGTGTCCCCAGGTGTCGTTGACCTGCTTGAAGTGGTCGATATCGGCCATGATGACGGCCAGGGGCCGCTCGTAGCGCCGGCTCCGCTGGAACTCGGCTTCCGCCAGGTCGAAGAAATGGCGGCGGTTGGTCAACCCCGTCAACGCGTCGGTCACCGCCATCCGCTTGATTTCCGTGAACATCTTGGAATTTTCGACGGCGATCCCGGCCTGGCCCGCCACGGTGAAGGCCATGTCCGCCTCCACCCCGGAGAATGCCCCGGGGACCGTGCTCTTCAGGACGATGATGCCCTGGAGTTCTCCCCGGCACAGGAGGGGCACACCCAACAAGGAACGGACCTCCCCCGGATCGATCCCATCCCGGAACCGGGGGGAGTCGGCCAGGTCGTCCACCCGCAGGAGTTGGCGGGTCTCGGTCACCGTTTTCATGGCGGCCGTGTTCAGGAGGGCGCTCGACAGGGCCTCGCCCTCCCGGGGGAGCGGCTCGCCGAAGGCGGCCAGCGCCCTGAAGTTCATCCCCTCCTCCCGGTAGAGCGCCAGCCCCGACTCGAACCGGACGAAATAGCGCATGTTCTCGAGCAGGCGCGTCAGGACCTCCTGGGTATTGAGGGTCGAGGTCAGGGCCCGGGTCATGTCCCGGAGCGTCTCGGCCAGCACCCGCTGCTGGTGTTCGGATTCCAGGTGGCGGGCGTTGACGATGGCCCGCTGCACGGCCTGCTTCAGGGAGAGGAGCGTCCGGACGCGAGACTCCATCTCCTTCCTGTCGAAAGGTTTCGCCAGGTAGTCGTTCGCCCCCGCCTCGAAACCCGCCAGGATCTCCCTCGGCTGGTTCTTCTCGGTCAGCATGATGACGGGCACTTCGAACATCGAGTACTTCTCCCGGAGTTTCCGGCACAGCTCGAAGCCCGACATCCTCGGCATCACCGTGTCGGTGATGACCAGGTCGAACTCCTCCCCCATCGCGACCCGCTCCAGCGCCTCGACCCCGTTCCGGACGGGGGTCACCGCGAAGCGGAGAAGGGTGAGCTGGTGGACCAGGACCTGGAGGGTGACGACCTCGTCATCCACCACCAGGACCCGGAAGGCGTCCGCCGGGATGTCCGTGGTGGGCAACACGACGTCCAGGAGCGCGGCGTCCGCCGCGGGGAGCTGCTCGACGAACTCGGTGGCGGCGGAGATGCCCGAGCCCCGCTCCCCCTCGGAACGGCTCACCGGGAGGGTGAAACGGAAGCGGGATCCCTTCCCCGGCGTCGATTCCAGGGACATCCTCCCCCCGTGCAGGTCCACCAGGTACCGGGTGATGCCGAGGCCGAGGGCATTCGGCGGGACTTCCGCGTCAGGGGTCGAGAAGAATCGCTGCAGTTCGTCCACCCGGCTGGGGGGGATCCCCTTCCCCGTGTCCGTCACCGAGACTTCCACCTGGACGCCCCTGAGCTCGGCCGACAAGGTCACCGCCCCGCACTCCGTGTGCTTCGCCGCGTTTTCCACGAGACGGACGAGGATCTGCTGAAGGCGGATCTCGTCGGCGTCGACGGCGGGCAGGTCGGAGTGGACCGTGTTGGACAGGGTCACGTTCTTCCCGATGAAGAGCGGGCGGCAGAGGAAGCGGACGACCTCGGCGACCTGTTGAAGGTCGAGGGGCTTGGGGGTGATGGTGATGTCCCGGTTGCGGAGCTTGGAAAAGTCCAGGATGTCCTGGACCATGTGGAAGAGCCGTCGCGCGCTGTAGGAAACCAATGTCAGGCTCCCGTTCGCCTGCGCGCTGAGGGGGCCCGCCGCACCGCCCAGAAGCCCGTCCACGATGCCGATCATCCCGTTGATGGGCGCGCGGAGTTCGTGGGAGGTGTTGGTCAGGAACTCGTCCTTCAACTCGTCGACGCGGCGCAGGTTTTCCACGAGGAGGCGCTGGCGGGTGATCTCGCGGCGGTGGGCGCGGGTGCGGAAAGCGGCCCAGGCCCAGACGAGGCCGATGCCCGCGAGAGCGTAGAGGAGGTAGGCCCACCAGGTCTTCCAGGGCTTGGTCTGTACCCGGATGCGGATGGAAACGCCTTTCTCGTTCCAGACCCCGTCGTTGTTTGAGCCCTTCACGGTGAAGACGTACTCCCCGCCGTCGAGGTTCGTGTAGCTGGCGAAACGGCGGTTGCCGCACTGGACCCAGTCCGCGTCGAACCCTTCCAGCTTGTAGGCGTAAAGGTTCTTCGACGGCCGGGTGAAATCGAGGGCGGCGAACTCGAAGGAGAAGAAGTTGTTCTGCCAGGGGATATCCAACTCCCGGATGCCCTGCAGCCGAAGGCCGGAGTGGACTTCCTTGTCGAACAGGCTGAACGAGGTCAGCACCACCGGGGGGACGTTGGGGTTGTCGCGGACCCGGTCGGGGTTGAACACGATCAGGCCTTTCGTGCAGCCGAACCAGAGCCGCCCGTCGGCGGTGGCCATGCAGGACCCGTCGAAGAACTCGTTGCCGGGGAGCCCGTCGTTCACGTCGTAGGCCCGGAAACGCCCCCCCGCGCGGGACAGGCGCGCGAGGCCCTGGGCGGTGGAGACCCAGAGGTTCCCGGCCCGGTCGAACAGGATCCCGGCGATGTGCGAACACGGCAGGCCGTCCCCCTGGGAATACCGGAAGAAGGTCCCCGTTTCGGGATCGAAGCGGTTGAGGCCCCCCATGGTGCCGACCCAGACCGCGCCCCGGGGGTCTTCCTGGAAACAGGTCACGCGGTCGTGGCTCAGGCTGGCGGGATCGCCCTCCCGGTTCAGGTAGACCCGGAAGTCGCCCGTCTTGGAGTCCATGAGGTTCAACCCCTTCTCGGTCCCCACGAAGATCGTCCCCGAGCGGTCCTGGAAGAGGGCGGTCACGTAGTTGCCGCTGAGGCTCCCGGGGCGCCCGGGATCGGCGAGGTAGCGGGTGAAGGTCTGCCCGTCCGGGTTCAGCCGGTTCAGCCCTTCGTCCGTTCCCGCCCAGACCGTCCCCGAGGAGTCGACGAGAACGGCGTTCACCCGGTCGTGGCTCAGGCTCCCGGCGGCCGCGGGGTTCGACCGGAAGCGTCGGAACTTCCCGGTGACGGGGTCCAACGCGTTCAGGCCGCCGCCCAGGGTGGCGACCCAGACCGTGCCGTCCCTCCCTTCGCAGACGGCCCGGACCCGGTTGTACGAAATCGAGGCGCCGTCACCCTCCCGGGGCTTGAAGTGAACGAAGCTCTGGCCGTCGTCCGCCGAACGGTTGAGTCCGTCCTCCGTCCCGACCCAGAGCGTTCCGCCGCGATCGAGGTAGAGGTTCCGCACGTTTCCGTCACTGAGTCCGGAAGGGTTCCGGGGGTTGTACGTCACCTTCCGGAAGCGCTCCGGCTTGAGGTCCAGCAGGTTGATGCCACCCCCGCGGGTGCAGACCCACAGGTTCTGGGAACGGTCCACGAAAAGGCTTCGGATGTCGTTGTGGCTGAGCCCGCGGGGATCGGCGGGGTCGTAGGTGAAGTGCTCGACGGCGCCCCCGGTGAAGGTGTACCGGAAAAGGCCCATCCCGCTGGTGCCGATCCAGAGGTTTCCCGACGGGTCCTCGAGAAGGGTGTTCACGCGGATCACCGTGTCCGGTCCCGCCGGCGATGCCAGCGGGAGGGGCAGGTAGGCGCCCGCAGCGGGCTCGAACAGTCCCAGGCCCGCTTCCGTGCCGATCCACAGCCGGCCCGCCCGGTCGAAAAAGACCTTTCGCACCACCGCGTGGGGGATGGACCGGGGGTTCGCGGGGTCGTGAAAGTAGGACACGATCCGGCCCGTGGACGGGTCGAGCCGGTTCAGCCCGTTCCCCGTCCCGACCCACAGGGTGCCGTCCGGGGCTTCCGCGATGCTCCAGACGCGGTCGTGGCTCAGCCTGCCCGGGGCCGCCGCCCGGGAGTCGAAGTGCCGGAACGTCCCGGAGGTCGGCTCGAAACGGCTGAGGCCCCGGCTGTAAGTCCCGACCCAGATCGTTCCCGTGCGGTCCTGGTGCAGCGCCTGCACGCGGTCGTCACCCAGGGAGGACGGGTCACCGGGGCGGTTCCGGTACACCGCGAACCGGCCGGTGCCAAGGTTCAGCCGGTTGACCCCGCCGCCCCAGGTCCCGAACCAGATCTCCCCCTCCCGGCTGTGGAGGATCACGCCGATGTTGTTTTCGGAGGGCGAGTCGGGGTTGTCGGGGTCGGCCTGGTAGGGGGAGAAACGGTACCCGTCCCAGCAGTCGAGCCCGTTCTCGGTGGCGATCCAGATGAAGCCCCGAAAATCCTGGACGCAACCGTAGGTGATCCCGTGGGAAAGTCCCTGGGCCGAGCCGAGGTGCTCGAATTCCTTTCCGGCGATGCACCAGGCCACGAGAAGCACCACAAACGAACCCGTCAACACCGCTCGGTTCATCCGTATCTCCCCCCTTTTTTCCCAACTCTAGACGAGCCGGCACGAAAAATCAATCCCTTTGAAACCGGCAGTCGATCTGCTACCATGTTTGATGGGTTCGCAAAAAGCCGGAAAACGAAAGGGAAAGTACGTGTAACGCCTTTGTTTGAGCCATCGCCCGGAGAGCGATGGTACTTTTTGCGGAGACGGCAGGTTTGATCGTCCGCAAATCCGACGGGGGAGACCCTATGCCCGACCATGCCATTCGAGAACTCATGCTGCGACGAATACTGGCGGAGGCCTCCGGGTTTGGCCTGGAGACCGTCGAAGTGGACGCCGGACGCCCCTGGGGGGCTTTCGTCCGCTTCTCCGAGACCTCGCTCGCGGCTTTCCTCTCCGCGTACTGGGAAACCGTGGACCTGCCGCCCACCCGGGGGCGCCGCGACCCCAAGATCCTCCTGATGGCTCCCGGCGAGAAGCTGTCCCTCCAGTACCACAACCGCCGGGACGAGTGGTGGCGAGTCCTCGAGGGCCCGGTGGCGGTGAGCCTCGGAGAGGACCCCACCCGGCTGTCGGAGCACGTTCTCCCGCCGGGGGCCGTGATTCACCTGCCCCGCGCCGCCCTTCATCGCGCCGGTTCCGTGGGCCAGTCGTGGGGGCGGATCGCGGAGATCTGGGAGCACGTGGTCACCGGGGCCCCGTCCGACGAGGACGACATCGTCCGGGTGCAGGATGACTATGGGAGGAGGCCGTAGGCTGTAGGCTGTAGTCCCTACGAAGTAAGATCTTTGGCAAAATGAGCAAGATTTGAGATCATCGGTGGGCTCCCACCGCTTTCAGAGCGGGGAAACCCGATGCGGGGACGGAGGAGGGAATCCCGGCAGCGTCGTCCGGCATGCCACGGGATTAGAATGCCCCACTTGTGCTGATCCGGTTCCGGAATCGACGTATCCGGTCTCTCGCAGAGACGCCAGGACGCAAAGCCTCGCAAAGGAATCCCCCTTTTCCGGTTCCGGCTTTGCGAGGCTTTGCGTCTTTGCGCCTTTGCGAGAGGTAAAGACCGCCTGTTTTTTTCTGGAGCGTCCGGATGATCCGTGTCCATCCGTGTCCATCCGTGTTCATCCGTGGTTTCTCTCCGGTTTATCCGGGTTGGGCTGTAGTCCCTTCAAAGTAAATTCTTTGGCAAAATGAGCAAGATTTGAAATCGTCGGTGGGCTCCCACCGCTTTCAGAGCGGGGAAACCCGATGCGGGGACGAAGAAGGGAATCCCGGCAGCG
>JAGNHB010000028.1:7500-64442 GCA_018001935.1 Acidobacteriota bacterium | reverse complement strand
TCCCGGTGAGACGAGTTCCCTTCTCGCTCCTGCGAAATCCTCTCTCTCTGCCCGGCCGATTGAAAACCAGTCGCTGGCCTCACCCAAAACCGCTGTTTTTGGCCTCATCCCTGACCGGCGCGAACATCCCGTGGGGCGGCCCGGGCTTCCCGTTCCCCTTGGCGACCTTGGTGCCTTTGCGTGAACCGGTCCGGATTGGTCACGCCAAGGCGCAAAGCTCGCCAAGGAAGACGAAATTTTTTTGCAAATATAGCATCGCCCAAGGGTTGCCGATCCCCTCCCCGGATTCTCCGTGTGCTCAGTGCCCTGGTGAGAGCCCTTCCGGAAGGGCTCACACGGAGGCACGGGGGCACAGAGGTGCGGAGAGGACGCTCTTTCGTCATCCCGTGCGGCGGCCCGGGTTTCCCGTTCCCCTTGGCGGGCTTGGCGCCTTTGCGTGAACCGGTCCGGATTGGTCACGCCAAGGCGCAAAGCTCGCCAAGGAAGACGAAATTTTTTTTGCAAATATTGCATCGCCCATGGGTTGCCGATCCCCTCCCCGGGTTCTCCGTGTGCTCAGTGCCCTGGCGAGAGCCCTTCCGGAAGGGCTCACACGGAGGCACAGAGGTGCGGAGAGGACGCTCTTTCGTCATCCCGTGCGGCGGCCCGGGCTTCCCGTTCCCCTTGGCGACCTTGGCGCCTTTGCGAGATCCAATCCGGATCGGTCTCGCCAAGGCGCAAAGCTCGCCAAGGAAGACGACATTCGTCTGCAAATAAATCATCGCCCAAGGGTTGCCGATCCTCTCTCCGGATTCTCCGTGTGCTCATTGCCCTGGTGAGAGCCCTTCCGGAAGGGTTCACACGGAGGCACGGGGGCACGGAGAAAACGCTCCTTCATCATCCGATGCGGCGGCCCGGGCTTCCCGTTCCCCTTGGCGACCTTGGCGCCTTTGCGAGATCCAATCCGGATCGGTCTCGCCAAGGCGCAAAGCTCGCAAAGAGGGACGCGGGACCAATCAACCTCCTCCGAATGAGGAGCTGTGTTCACCGTTTTACATCAGATTGTTTCACGTGTCTTTCCCATCCGCCGGCACTCTCTTCAGGCGATCTGATCCGGGAGACCGTTGACGATCCGCGTGATCCCGTCCCGCATGAGTTCATTGCCGAAATTGAGGAGGAAGCCGAGTCTCAAGCCGGTCAGCTTCAAATAGGTCAAGACCTGTTTCAAGTATACGTTGTGGAGTGTCTCCACCGACTTGAGTTCGACAATCACCCGGTCGCCCACCAGAAGGTCGATGCGAAAACCCTCGTCGAAGACAAGACCGTCAAAGCGGATGGGCACGGGAATCTGACGGGCGAGCTTTAACCCGAAGCCTTGAAGTCGATGCGCCAGGATCACCTCGTAGACCCTCTCCAGCAACCCGGGTCCCAGTTCCTGGTGGAGTTTTACGGCGGTGTCGACGATGATTTTCCCGATGTCGTTCTCGCTCATGGCCAAGCCCTCCTTCCCTGATTTTCGGTTACGCCCCATTTCCGAAACGAAACGGGAGTTTGCCTTCACCTTTACTAACGTTCTCACTGGACCTTTTTCGAGATTATTTTCGGGGTTTTGTCGGATTTTTTTGAGCTGTTCCAGACTGTCTCTCGCGAAGGCACGGGGGCGCGGAGAAGACGCTCTTTCGTCATCCCGTGCGGCGGCCCGGGCTTCCCGTTCCCCTTGGCGACCTTGGCGCCTTTGCGTGAACCGGTCCGGATTGGTCACGCCAAGGCGCAAAGCTCGCCAAGGAAGACGAAATTTTTTTGCAAATATAGCATCGCCCATGGGTTGCCGATCCCCTCCCCGGGTTCTCCGTGTGCTCAGTGCCCTGGCGAGAGCCCTTCCGGAAGGGCTCTCACGGAGGCACGGGGGCACGGAGAAAACGCTCCTTCATCATCCGATGCGGCGGCCCGGGCTTCCCGTTCCCCTTGGCGACCTTGGCGCCTTTGCGTGAACCGGTCCGGATTGATCACGCCAAGGCGCAAAGCTCGCCAAGGAAGACGACATTCGTCTGCAAATAAGCATCGCCCAAGGGTTGCCGATCCCCTCACCGGGCTCTCCGTGTGCTCAGTGCCCTGGCGAGAGCCCTTCCGGAAGGGCTCACACGGAGGCACGGAGAAGACGCTCTTCCGTCATCCCGTGCGGCGGCCCGGGCTTCCCGTTCCCCTTGGCGACCTTGGCGCCTTTGCGTGAACCGGTCCGGATTGGTCACGCCAAGGCGCAAAGCTCGCCAAGGAAGACGGAATCCGCCTGTGGATAAGGCATCATCCATGGGTTTCCGATCTTGTCTCCTCATTCTCCGTGCGTTCAGTGCCTTGGCGAGAGCCCTCCCGGATGGCTCTCACGGAGGCACGGAGGCACGGGGAGGGCGCGCTTCCGATCCTGATTTATACCCGCACATTCTCTATTGAACGTGCTACAATCAAGTTTTGCGAGCGTGATGCCCTTGGCGGGAGCACGACGACGGCGGGAGGGTGCAAGAACATGAGCGAACCGGTGAAAGTGTTGTCGAGACGCTTCGACCTGGAAGGGTCCCACACCCTGGCCGTGTACGAGTCGACCGGCGGGTACGCGGCCCTGCGGAAGGCCCTCCTCACCCTGACGCCGGAGCAGGTCACCGAAGAGGTGAAGAAGTCCGCGCTCCGGGGCCGGGGCGGGGCCGGTTTCCCGACCGGCCTGAAGTGGAGCTTCATCCCGAAGGGCGCCGACAAGCCGGTCTTCCTCTGCGTCAACGCCGACGAGAGCGAACCCGGCACCTTCAAGGACCGCCACCTGATGGAGAAGGACCCGCACCTCCTCCTCGAGGGCACCCTCCTCGCCGCCTACGCCATCGGGGCCCGGCAGGCCTACATCTACATCCGGGGCGAGTACACCCCCCACGCCGCCGCCCTGCGCTCCGCCATCGGCGAGGCCCGCGGGAAGGGTTACCTGGGGAAGGGGATCCTGGGGACGGGTTTCGATCTCGAGCTGGACGTTTACCGGGGGGCCGGGGCCTACATCTGCGGGGAGGAGACGGCCCTGCTGGAATCCCTGGAGGGGAAGAAGGGCTACCCCCGCCTCAAGCCGCCCTTCCCGGCCAACGTCGGCCTCTACGGCGGCCCCACCATCATCAACAACGTGGAGACCCTGGCCAACGTCCCCGACATCGTCACCCACGGCGGCGAGTGGTTCGCCTCCCTCGGGGTTCCGAAGAACGGCGGGACGCGGCTGTTCGGCGTCAGCGGCCACGTGAACCGGCCCGGGATCTACGAGCGCCCCTTGGGCTACCCCCTTCTCAAGCTCATCCGGGAAGATGCCGGGGGGGTCCTCGGCGGCCTGGCGCTCAAGGCTGTCATCCCCGGCGGGTCGTCCGTCCCCGTCCTCCGGGCGGAGGAGTGCGACATCGCCCTCGACTTCGAGAGCGTGGCCGCGGCAGGGTCCATGCTGGGCTCGGCGGGGGTCGTCGTGATGCACGAGAAGACGTGCATGGTGTCCGCGCTCCAGCGCCTGGCGCACTTCTACAAGGACGAGTCGTGCGGCCAGTGTTCGCCCTGCCGGGAAGGCACCGGGTGGATGCTGAAGGTCCTGGACCGGATCCTGGCCGGCCGGGGACGGCCGGAGGACCCGGACCTCCTGGCCGACATCGCCGACGGTATCCTGGGGAACACCATCTGCCCGCTCGGCGACGCCGCCGCCATGCCTGTCGAGTCCTTCGTCCGAAAGTTCCGCGACGAGTTCGACGCCCTGATCAACCGCGGGGCGCGTACCGGCGCCTGAGCCCGCCGGCTGAGCACCCCACCGGCAATTTCACGGGATGAACACCACCTCCACCCGCCCCGGCACCCGATGGATCGACGTCGCCCTCACGGGGGCGAGCGGGGCCGCTTACGGGGTGCGCCTGCTCCAGCGCCTGGACGCGGAACCCTCGGTCGAGCGGGTCCGGGTGATGGTGTCCACGGCCGGTGCCGACGTCTGCCGGATGGAGACCGGGATTGCCCTGGCCGGCCCGGGGTCGTTGCCCGCGATGGGGCTGGCCAAGGCGGAGTGGGTGAGCGTCGATGACGTCGCCGCCGCTGCCGCCAGCGGGACCGGCGCCGCTTCCGCCATGGCGATCGTGCCCTGCAGCATGTCCACCCTCGGCGCCCTGGCTTCCGGGGCGGGCCGGAACCTCATCCACCGGGCGGCGGACGTCATGCTCAAGGAGCGCCGCCCCCTGGTGGTGGTCCCGCGGGAGACGCCCCTCAACGAGATCCACCTCCGGAACATGCTCCGGCTCCACCGGGCCGGCGCCGTGATCCTGCCGGCCTCCCCCGCGTTCTACACGCGTCCGGGGCGGGTCGAGGACCTGGTCGACCACCTCGTTTCCCGCATCCTCTCCGTTTTGGGATTCGACATCCCCCCCGGGCACCGATGGAACGGCCCCCCGTCGAGATGAAACCGGAGGGCGGCCTCCCGGGCCCGCCCCGCCCCGCCGGCTTTTTCCGCCGGGTGGGCGTGGTGCTCGACATGATCCGGTTCGAGCACACGCTTTTCGCGCTCCCCTTCGCCTTCCTGGGGGCCCTCCTGGCCCTGCGGGGGCTCCCGCCCCGCCCGCCCGGCCAGTGGGCGTGGCCGCCCCCCTCCACGTGGCTGTGGATCCTCGCCGCGATGGTCTTCGCCCGGAGCGCCGCCATGGCGTTCAATCGTCTCGTGGACGAGCGCCTGGACCGGATGAACCCGCGAACCCGGGACCGTGCGCTCCCCGCCGGCCTCCTGGGGCGGACCTTCGTGGGGGGGTTCACCTTCCTCTGCTGCGTCGGTTTCCTCGTCTCCGCGGGCATGCTCAACCGGCTGTGCGCCCTCCTCTCGCTCCCCGCGCTGGTGGTGATCCTGTTCTACTCCTTCACCAAGCGGTTCACGGTGCTGTCCCACTTCGTGCTCGGGTACGCTCTCAGCATCGCCCCCGAGGGGAGCTGGATCGCCGTGACGGGGCAGTTTTCGGTGCCCGTCATCATCGTCTGCCTGATCGTCGTGACGTGGACCGCGGGGTTCGACATCCTCTACGCCTGCCAGGATGCCGCGTTCGACGCGCGGGAGCGGCTTCACTCCATCCCCGGGCGCCTGGGGGTGCCCCGGTCCCTGCGCCTCTCCTTTCTCCTTCACCTGCTCACCATCCTGTGCCTGGGGGTGTTCCACGTCATGTTCCGGCTGTCGTGGGTTGCGGCGGGCGGGATGGCCCTCCTCGCCGCGCTCCTGGTCTGGGAGCACCGCCTGGTGGCCCCCGGCGACCTCAGCCGGGTCAACCGGGCGTTTTTCAACGTCAACGCCCTCTTCAGCACCGGGCTGTTCCTGGTGGTGCTGGCCGACGTCACGGTGTAGGTAGGCTGTAGGCTGTAGGCTGTAGGTCCGGAGGGATCCCCGTCGGTATCGGTATCGGTATCGGTATCGCAGTCGCAATCGCAGTCGCAGTCGCAATCGCAGTCGCAGTCGCAATCGCAGCCGCAATCGCAGCCGCAGCCGCAATCGCAGTCGCAATCGCAGTCGCAATCGCAGCCGCAGCCGCAATCGCAGCCGGGATCGGCGGCCCCCCTGGCGACGGCAGCCCGCAGCCCTCGATCTTCTCCCTTCCTGTGTGGAGTGCGGCGCGCAGGCTTCCGGAGCGCCGCTTTGCGCCTTTGAGAGATCACGATCCGGTTTCTTTGCGATCTTGTCGCCTTGGCGAGCGCCGATCCGGATCCTGATCTCGCAAAGACGCAAAGATCGCAAAGAAAACCGTGTCGCCAAGGGGGCGGCCACGAGGTTAAAATGCTCATCGCCGGGGAGGAAAATCCGGGGTTGACACGCGGCGGATCTCCGCATACGCTTCGGGACGACGCCCCGGGCCTTCCGCGGGGACGCCGAAAAGGGAGGTGGGCCGATGAGCGCGGTGGCATGGGGCGCAGGCGAGTTGTCCGACATCGCCGAAAAAGTGGAGCAGGGGAGACGCTTGTCCTTCGAGGACGGTGTGCGCCTGTTCCGGTCGAAGGACCTCCTGACCCTCGGGCACCTGGCCAACCGGGTCCGGGAGCGGCTGAACGGCAACCATGCCTACTTCATCGTGAACCGGCACGTCAACCCCACCAACGTCTGCGTCAACGCGTGCCGGTTTTGCGCCTACCAGCGGCCCGCGGGGCACCCCGAGGCCTTCACCCTCTCCATCGAAGAGGTCCTCGACCGCGTCGACGCCGTGATGCACCCCGGCATCACGGAACTGCACGTGGTGGGCGGCCTCAACCCCGCGCTTCCCTACGCCTACTACCTCGACCTGGTCCGGAGCCTCTCGGAGCGCTACCCGGGCGTGCACCTCCAGGCGTTCACCATGGTGGAGATCGACCACATTGCGGCGGTCGGGGGGCGGACCGTGGAGGAGGCCCTGGAGGACCTCAAGGCGGCGGGCCTGGGCTCCCTGCCGGGCGGGGGGGCGGAGGTCTTCGCCCCGAACGTCCGCGAACTCCTGTGCGAGAAGAAGATCCCGGCGGAACGCTGGCTGGGCATCGCCCGGGCCGCGCACCGGATCGGCCTCCGGAGCAACGCCACCATGCTCTACGGGCACGTGGAGACCCCCGAGGAACGCGTGGATCACCTGATCCGCCTGCGGGAACTCCAGGACGAGACGGGGGGGTTTTTGGCCTTCATCCCCCTGGCCTTCCACCCGGAGAACACGGAGGTCGAGGGGGCGTCCACGACGGGGTGCGACGACCTCCGCACCCTGGCCGTCGCCCGGCTCATGCTCGACAACTTCCCGCACGTCAAGTCGTTCTGGATCATGGTGGGTCCAACCATGTCGCAGGTTTCGCTCCACTTCGGCGCCGACGACGTGGACGGGACGGTGGAGGAGGAACGGATCACCCACAGCGCCGGGGCGAAAACACCCCAGGGGCTGACCCGCTCCCAGATCGTCCGGTTGATCCGGGACGCCGGCCGGGTCCCCCTGGAGCGGGACACCCTCTACAACGTGGTTTCCCGCCCCTGAACTTTCCCCCTCCTCCCGGTATCCAATCGGGGTCGGTATCGGTATCGGAATCGGAATCGGTATCGCAATCGGTATCGCAATCGGTATCGCCCTCGCCTTCGCCGTCGAACCTCTCCGCGGGGGCGGGGAAGGGTCGGAGTGAGGGCGATTGCGGCAGCGGCCCCGAGATCGAGAGCGATGGCGATACCGGTGGCGTCTGCGGCAGCGATACCGATAGCGGCAAGTTCTGACTGATTTCAGGGAAAACTCGGCGACGATATCCCGTCAGGGGTTCAAGGTGGGAGATCCGTCAAGGCGCCATTCGGCATCATTGTGCGCTCCGGTTCTGAAAGCAGTCAGCACTTACCGATACCGATTGCGATACCGATACCGATACCGATACTCATCGCGGGGGGAGACTTGGGGAGAGAGGGAGGGAACCGCGACATTTTCCGGTGCATTTCGGGAGGGGGGAGAGTAGAATATGCCGGCGCGCCCAGGGACGTCCCGGGAGGATTCGCCGGGAACGGGGCGCACGCCGAATCGAGGGCCAAGGAATCGCCATGGACGTGAAAATTGCGTTGATCGGCGGCGGGTACGTGGGGCAGGGTTTCCTCTCCGTGCTCCGGAAGAAGCGGGAACTGATCCGGAGCCGGTACGGGATCTCCTTCGAACTCGTGTCCATCTGCGACCGGCTGAGCGGTTCCATCCTGTCCCCGACCGGTCTCCGGATCCACGAGGTGCTCCCGCTCCTGGAAGACGGCCAGGGGCTGCTGGAGTACAGCCCGGCCGACCAAACCTGCATCAAGGGCCTGGACGTGCTGGCGGGGATCGAGCTCAGCCAGGCCGACGTCATCGTGGAGTGCACCTACTCCGATCTCACCACCGGGGAGCCCGCCACCACCTACATCCGGAAGGCGCTCTCGGGCCACAAGCACGTGGTCACCTGCAACAAGGGCCCCGTGGCGCTTCACTTCAACGCCCTCCGGGAACTGGCGCGGTCCAGCGGGGTCCAGTTCCGTTTCGAGGGGGCGGTGATGAGCGGGACCCCCGTCATCAGCATGCTCTCCACCAATTTCCGGGTGGACACGGTCCTGGAGGTCCGGGGGATCCTCAACGTCACGACGAATTACATCCTCCAGAGCATGGAGCGCGGCAAGCACCTCGAGGACGTCCTGAAGGAGACCCGGGAGAAGGGCATGGCCGAGATGAACCCGGACCTGGACATCGACGGGTACGACTCCATGGCCAAGCTTCTCATCCTCATGAACGTCATGACGGGGGGCGAGATGCAGCCCGGCAACATCCGGCGCGAGGGGATCCGCAACGTCACGCTTCGGGACATCGAGTCGGCCCTGGAGAAAGACCTGCGCTACCGGATGGTCGCCCACGCCTGGCGGGACGAGGACGGTTCCTGGAAGGGGCACGTGGGGCCCTTCAAACTGAGCCTGAAGGACCCTCTCTACGCCGTGAAGAGCACCCGCAACGCCCTGCACATCCGGACCGAGGACCGGGGCGAGATCTACCTCGAGGGCCCCGGGACCGGCAAGCTCGAGACCGGCGCCACCCTGCTGTGCGACCTCACCTCCATCTTCATCCCCTGAGCCTTCCATCGCTGCCCGAAAAAATGATGAAATTCACCGGCACTGATGTTATAATGGCGAACTTTCGTGGACTCGAGTCACGAAATCCGACGGAGACTTCATGAACCACAAGACCATCTTCCGGATATTCGCGGCGATCGCGGGGTTGGCGTTCTGCTCGATCCCGTTGCCGGCCGCGGCGCAGTCCATCGAAAAAATCGAGATCCGAGGCAACCACCGCATCCCGCAGGACACCATCCTCTACTACATCATGAGCCGCGAGGGGGACGTCTACGAGGACGAAAAGGTCCGGCAGGATTTCCAGGCCCTTTACAAGACGGGTCTCTTCAAGAACGTCAAAGTCGACGTCACCGACGGCCAGACCGGGAAGGTGGTGACCTTCATCGTGGAGGAAAAGCCCATCATCCGCTCCATCGAGTACGAGGGGGTGAAGTCCTTCAAGAAGTCCGACATCCTCGACAAGTTCAACGAGGCGAAGCTGGGGTTGACGGTGGACTCCCCCTACGAGCCGACCAAGACCCGGAAGGCCGAGCGGATCATCAAGAACCTGCTGATCCTCAACGGGCGGCCCCTGGGCACCGTCACCGCGGTGGTGGAGGAGATCCCCCCCAACTCCGTCAAGCTGGTGTTCCAGATCCAGGAAGGGGAGAAGGTCCGGATCGGGAGGATCCTTTTCGAGGGGAACACGGTCTTCAAGTCCAAGGAACTCCGCAAGTCCCTCAAGCTCAACAAGGAGCGGGGGATCATCAGCATCTTCAAGGGCACGGACAAGTACCACCACGACAAGCTGATCTACGACCTCGAGGAGAACACGAAGTCGCTTTACCAGGAGCACGGCTACCTCAACATGAAGTACGGCGAGCCCCAGGTGAAGATCGTCGAGGGCCCGCGGGGCTTCATCCCCCTTCTGCGGAAGACCAAGAAACAGTTCTACATCACCATCCCCGTCGACGAGGGCCCGCAGTACAAGCTGGGCAGCATGACCTTCGAGGGGAACACCCTGTTCAAGAGCGAGCAGCTGACCGCCAACATCGGTCTCAAGCCGGGCGCCACGGCCAACTACAAGGCCGTGAAGGACGGCATGCAGAACATCAAGAAGCTCTACGGGATCTACGGGTACATCGACTTCGACATCACCCCCAACATCAAGATCGACGAGGCGAAGCAGTCGGTGGACATCCACTTCACCGTGGAGCAGGGCCGCCAGTACCGCGTCAACCAGATCGAGTTCTTCGGGAACACCCGGACCCGCGACAAGGTCCTCCGGCGCGAGTTCCAGCTGGTGGAGCAGGAAGTCTTCTCCCAGCAGCTGCTCGACCTGAGCATCCAGCGGATCAACCAGCTGGGCTTCTTCGAGAAGATCGAGGAGAAGGACTACGAGATCAAGCGCAACCCCGAGGAGGCCAGGGTCGACATCATCGTGACCGTCAAGGAGAAGGGGCAGCAGTCCATCGGCCTGACAGGCGGCCTCAGCGGCTACCAGGGGAGTTTCATCGGGCTGAACTACAGCACCAACAACTTCCTCGGGTACGGTGACCGCATCGGGTTCGACGCCATCTTCGGCACCAAGATGCTGAACTTCTCCTTCTCCTTCACCAACCCCTATTTCCTGGACACGAACAGCCTCTTCGGGTTCTCGGTGTACAACACCAAGACGCGCTTCGACGTGGACGACTACACCTACTACACCACCATGGACTCGACCCAGCTCTTCGTCCGGAAGACCCGGGGGTTCAACGTCACCTTCGGCCGGCCGCTGTCGCTGTTCTGGCGGTACTTCATCACCTACGAGTTCCAGAACATCTCCTTCCCCATCGACGAGATCAACGAGGAGTACCGCTACCTGGTCGAGGCCCAGATCTTCGGCATCAACCCGGGCATGACCCCGGAGGAAGCCCTCCAGGGCCTGCTCCGGTCCCAGATCACGGCACGCCTCAGCTACAACTCCACCGACGACTTCTTCTTCCCCACCCGGGGGAAGGAGATCGACCTGTCCTGGTCCCTGAGCGGGAGCATTTTAGGCGGCGACTTCAACCTGATCAACTCGCGCGTCGAGGCGAAATGGTTCATGCGCGACAAGTGGCTCTCCAAGGGAAGGCACGTGTTGGGGATGCACTTCATGGGCGAGTACATCCACCCCTTCGGGAAGACCATCGCGGCGCCCTTCTTCGAGCGGTACTACCTCGGCGGGGAAAACGACATGCGCGGGTTCGACCTGCGCTCCGTCTCCCCGTACGCCATGATGTCCTACCTGAAGAAGGACGCCCAGGGCAACCCCCTCATCGACTTCGACACCGGGCTCCCGCTCCGGTACGACTCCATCCAGCCCATCGGGGGCGACCTCGCGCTGCTGGGCCAGGTGGAGTACCGCATCCCGATCGCCGGCCCCATCCACGTGGCCCTGTTCGGGGACGTCGGGCTCTCGACCGTCATCAAGAAGGACAAGCTCGGGTTCTCGACGGACACCAACATCTACCTGATCGAGTCCACCAACAACAAGTGGCGCGCTTCGGTGGGGGCGGAGATCCAGTTCATGCTCCCCATGATCAACGCGCCGTTCCGCCTGATCTTCGCCTACAACCCGGTGCGGATTTCCCAGTGGTTCTACACCAAGGACTTCCCGCTGGGGATCGAGTACAAGGAACCCAAGCGGAACATCCAGTTCACGATCGGAAAGAGCTTCTGATAAAAATCACTCAAGGAGTATGAGGATATGAGTCACAAACGCGTTCTTTTCATGGTTTGCCTCGGCGCGGCGTTGACCCTGGGCGTGGTGGCCCAGCAGGGCAAGATCGGCTTCGTGGACTCCACCAAGGCCATCCTGACCTGTGACGAGGGCAAGGCCGAGTACGAGAAGATCAACCTCTGGCTCAAGAAGCAGGACGAGCAGATCCAGGACCTCCAGAAGCGGCTCGGCGAGAAGCAGAACCAGTTCCAGACCCAGCAGAGCATGCTGTCCGACGAGAAGAAGGAAGAACTCCTCAAGGACATGGATCGCCTCGACACCGAGATCAAGCGGCGGACCGAGGACGTGAAGAAGGAGTACGCCCGCAAGCTGGACGAGTTCGGGGCCGCCATCACCAAGAAGATGACGCCGCTCTTCAGCGAATTCGCGAAGACCAACAACTACTCGCTGATCCTCTACCTCAACCCCCAGGTCATCGCGTACTACAACCTGGAAGCCGACATCACCGACGAACTCATCAAGCGCTTCAACCAGTCGTACCCGTACACGGCCAAGCCCTCCGAAGACAGCAAGTAGCGGAAACGAACCCGGAACACCGGACTTGCCCCCCCCAGGGGCAGGTCCGGCTTTTTTAGGGAACAGATCATGGAAAACCAGAACATACCCGACGTCCGGGGGATCATGGAGTTGCTGCCCCACCGTTACCCCATGCTCCTGGTGGACAAGGTCCTGGAAATGGAGCCGGGGGTCCGGATCAAGGCGATCAAGAACGTCTCCTTCAACGAGCCGTTCTTCCAGGGGCACTTCCCGGGCGCCCCCGTCATGCCCGGCGTCCTGATCATCGAAGCCATGGCCCAGGCGGGCGGCATCCTGGCTTTCGCCTCCAAGGGCGACGAAGCCCGGCGGAAACTCGTCTACTTCATGGGGATCGACGGGGCCCGTTTCCGCCGCCCGGTGGTCCCCGGGGACCAGTTGGTGATGGAGTGCAAGGTCCTCAAGCTCAAGACGCGGTTCTGCCAGATCGAGGCGAAGTCCTGGGTGGACGGCGAGCTGGCGGCCGAGGCCGTCCTGATGTCCACCATCATGGAGAGAGAGGGATGACCGAGGTACACCCCACCACCCTCGTCTCCGGCGAGGTGGACATCGCGGAGGGCGTCCGGGTCGGGCCCTTCACCGAGATCATGGGTCCCGTCCGCATCGGCGAGGGGACCTGCATCGACGGACACTGCCGCATCGAGGGCCCCGTCGAGATCGGGAAACACAACCGGATCCACGCCTTCTGCTCCCTCGGCACGCCGCCCCAGGACCTGAAGTACGGCGGTGAGCCAACTCGCCTGGTCATCGGCGACCACAACACCATCCGCGAGTTCTCCACCTTCAACCGCGGCACCGTCGGGGGCGGCGGCATCACCACGGTGGGGAGCCGCTGCCTGTTCATGGCCTACTCCCACGTGGCCCACGACTGCCACGTGGAGGACTTCGTCATCTTCGCCAACGCCGGGACCCTGGCCGGGCACGTCCACGTCGGCCACCACGCCACCATCGGCGGCTTCTCCGCCGTCCACCAGTTCTGCCGCGTGGGCCCCTACGCCTTCGTCGGCGGTTTCGCCGCCCTGACCCGCGACGTGCTCCCCTACATGAAGACCCTCGGGATCCGCAACGGGTCCCGGACCTACGGCCCCAACCTGATCGGGCTGCGGCGCCAGGGTTTCTCGGAGGAACGCCTGGACGCCCTGAAGAAGGCCTACCGGGTCCTTTTTCGCCAGACCGACAAGGTCAAGAACCTGAGCCTCGCCCTGAAGGAACTGGAGGAGACGGTGCCCCTCACCGAGGACGTCCGCCTCCTGGTGGACTTCATCCGGTCCTCGAAGCGCGGGGTGATCCGATGACGGGGTCGTCGCTGCCGGACAAGATCGGGCTGATCGCCGGCAACGGCGACTTTCCCATCGTCATCCTGCAGGCCTGCCGGAAGCACGGGATCCGCTCCGTGGTGGCCGCCGCCAAGGACGAGGCCTCCGAGGTCCTGGACCAGTACGCCGACCGGATCGTCTGGATGGGCGTCGGCCAGATGGGCCGCATGATCCGCTACTTCAAGAAGGAGGGGGTCGCTCACGCCATCATGGCGGGGCAGATCCGCCACGTCCGCATCTTCGGCAAGGACCACCCCGACCTCCGGATGCTCTTCCTGCTCACCCGCCTCAAGCAGCGGAACTCCGACGCCATCCTCCTGGCCGTGGCCGACGAGATGGCCCGGGAGGGGATCACCCTCATCGACTCCACCCTCCTGCTGCAGGACCTGGTGCCGAAGGTGGGCGTCCTCACCCGCCGGTCGCCCAACGAGGAGGAGCGCAAGGACATCGCCTTCGGCCGGCGCATCGCCAAGGAGATCGCGCGCCTCGACATCGGGCAGACCGTGGTGGTGCGCGGCCAGGCCGTCCTGTCCGTGGAGGCCATGGAGGGAACCGACGCGGCCATCGAGCGGGCGTCGGGGTGCTGCTTCGGCAAGAAGACCGTGGTGGTCAAGGTGAGCAAGCCCAAGCAGGACCTGCGCTTCGACGTTCCCGTCATGGGGCCCCGGACCATCGAGGTCCTCAAGAAGTGCAACGTGTCCACCATGGCCATCGACGCGGGAAAGAGCATCATCCTCCACCGGGAGCGCGTCCTGCAGGCCGCCGACGAGGCGGGCATCGCCATCGTGGCCTTCGACCCCGACGACCTGGGCTGAAAACGGCGCCCCGGCCGCCGCACGGTTCGTGGAGACGGTTATGGACATCCTGTACAAGCTGATCCGCGGCATCCTCTTCCCCTTCCGCTTTCTCTACCTCCTCGCTTACAGCGGCCGGATGCAGCGCCGCCGGGACCGCTACCTCCGCGACCACGCCCTCCCCATCGAGTGAGGCCCTGACAACATGTGTCATCGTCCGCCGGGCGATGGCTCAACCCAAGGTTTTTCAGACACGTTTCCGTTCGTTTCCCCGGTTTTGGCGAGCCCCGCAGTTTTGAGTTGACATTGCACCGCCGAGGGTGATACGAAGGGGCTATCGATGCCTGGTTGGAGGGGGGCGGAAAAGACGACGCCAAATCCTTTTGATACAATGAATTATTGGCACCCTCCCCCGGGGGCGCGGTGACGTCGAGTGAATTGATCCTGATAATTTTTCATTCATAGGAGGCATCATGCGGAGGATTCTACTGATCGGGTTGTGCGCGATGGTCCTGGCGGCCATGGTCCCGGCCGTCCTGGCGGCGGACGAGAAGAGCCCCGACACCCGGAACTACAAGGGGGCGGTGACGTCGGGGACCCAGGCCGGGAACCTGGTCAACACCCAGGTCTTCGACCGGCGCTATCTGGTGACGTACACCGGCAACTGCGCCGCCACCAGTTCGGATTCTTCCCAGAACGGAACCGGCTACCAGGTTTTCCAGTTCCACAGCCCCGGCGGCCAGATGGCCGACATCTGGACCACCCAGTCGGGCACCCTGACCGACTCGGTGATCTTCATCTATTGCGACCCCTTCAACCCCTTGTCGCCGGACCTGAACCTGGTGGCCTGGGACGACGACGACGGGGCCGGCATGATGAGCGCCATCACCACCACGGACGGCGTGGCGCTTCAGCCCAACACCACCTACAACCTCGTGGTCACCGGGTTTTCCCCTACCAGCCTGGGGACCTACACGGTGGACCTGGGCGGCGACCTGGTCTTCGGGCCCGCGGCCCCCATCCCCTCGGTGAACACCTGGGGCCTTGCCGCCCTGGCGGCCATCCTGGGCGCGGCCGGTTTCCTCGTGCTGCGCTCGCGCCTGTGGGCCTGATCGCCTGGCGGTTTCCACGGGCCGTCCCGGCCCAAGGGGAAAACAGCCCGAGACGAACAACCGGTGATACGCGTCACCGGGCACTCATTCCAACCACGGACACCCGCCACCCCCAGGACGGCGGGTGTCCTGTTTTTATGAACACGGACAATCCGGACACGCCGGGAGCCAACCGGGGAAGCGGTTACCCCCTCGTCTCCGCCCGGGGAGTTCGGCCTGGGACGGACCCGCCTTCCCCGCACCCTTTCAGGGTGCGTTTGCATACTCCGTTGCCGTGTTCCGGGGGCGGCGACGCGGGCGCCCCAAACGAGCGGCCCGTTGCATGTTCGCGGCCGGCGCCCGCGTCTGGCCCCCGGCTGGGACGACCCCTCCCCTTCGGGGAGGGCAGATCCCTTGAAGCGCCTACTCCGGCTGAGTTCCGCGAACGTTCAACCCCGGTTGGGCTCCGCGAACGTCCGATCCCGATTTGATTTTTGTTCTCCTCCCCGATTCCCCGAAGGGGAAAGGCGTTTGGGCCCGGGGCAAGCCGCGGACGCCGGGGAACCCAAGCCGGGGCGCGAAAAGGTAACGGGCGTCCGCGGCGCCGCCCCGGGACAAGACGTCGCAACGCAGGGACAAACCCGCCCCGAAGGCGGCGGGAGCAAAGCGTTCTTTCAGATCTTGCTCATTTTGCCAAAGATCTTACTTCGTAGGGACTAAGCTCTTCCCGGGACTTCGCCCGGCAACAGTGGCCTCGGAAGGCAACCGGGAACGACAACATGTTGGTAAGAACGCAGCCGCTACAGCGCCTAAACCCCTTTCGACTGCGATTTCGACTGCGATTTCGACTGCGACTGCGATTGCGACTGCGATTGCGACTGCGATTGCGATACCGATACCGATACCGACCCCGATGGGAACCCCTCCGGACCTACAGCCTTCAGCCTATAGCCTACAGCCTGCAGCCTCCAGCCTTCAGCCTCCAGCCTTCAGCCTCCAGCCCAACCCGCTAATCGCCGGTTCACACCTCGCAAACCCCTTGACATCCCGCCGTAAATTCCGGAAAATCAGCTTCGATTCGACAGATTCGGGAAGGAGAAGCTTCATGAGCCAGGACCCCAGTGGTGAAACCGGAGGCGGCGGCGCACGGCAGTTGTCCCCCGCGGCTTACCGCGAATTGAAGCCCGGCGAGACGTTCGAGCCCTACATCGCGGCCCGGGAGCTGATCCCGGAATTCACCGCCCGGGCGGTAACCACCGGCATCGCGATGGCGATCATCTTTTCGGTGGCCGCCACCTACTCCGGCCTGAAGGTGGCCCAGGTCTTCGAGGCGGCCATCCCCATCGGGATCCTCACCGTCGGGCTCTCCGGCCTCTTCCGACGGCGAAACACCATCCTGGAGAACGTCATCGTCCAGAGCGTGGGCGCCGCGTCGGGCCTGGTGGTGGCCGGTTCCATCTTCACCCTCCCGGCCCTGTACATCATGAACGTGGCGCCGTCCACCGGCCCCATGCTCCTGACCATGTTCATCACCTCGGTGCTCGGCTCGCTCCTGGGCATCGTGTTCCTGATCCCCCTGCGCCGCTACTTCATGGTGGAGCAGCACGGGAAGCTGCCGTTCCCGGAGGCCACGGCCATCAACGAGGTCTTCGTGACGGGCGAGGCGGGCGGCGAGCAGGCCCGGGTCCTGGTGCTGGCGGCGGGCGTCGGCGGCATCTTCGACTTTCTGGCCACCTCCGTCAAGGCCTGGAGCGAGATCGTCAACTTCCAGTTCATCCCGGTGGTCAAGAACCTCGCCGTCTCCGCCAAGGCCACGGTGAGCCTCAACGCCGTCAGCCTCATCCTGGGGCTGGGCTTCATCACCGGGCTGCGCTACTCCGCCATCATCTGCGCGGGCAGCTTCTTCTCGACGCTGGTCCTGGTTCCGCTGATCTACCACCTGGGGCAGGGGTACCTGTTCCCGGTCCCGCCGGCGCCGCTCCCCAACTACCACGTGCTGATCGGCGACATGAGCGCCACGGAACTGTTCCGGCTCTACGCCCAGCGGATCGGCGTGGGCGCCATGGCCGGCGCGGGCATCATCGGGATCATCAAGAGTCTGCCCACCATCTGCAGCGCGTTCTCGCTGGGCTTTCACGAGATCTTCCACCACAAGAAGGCCGGCGCGAAGGAAACGGCCCGGACGGACCGCGACCTCAAGATGAGCACCATCCTCCTGGTGATCGTGCTGACGCTGGCCGCACTGCTGGCCTTCTTCTTCATCCTGATGCGGCAGGACCCGAATTCCGCCGCGAAGGCCCCGCAGATCGCCCTCACCGGCCTGGCCATCGCCTTCATCTTCTCCTTCCTGTTCACCACGGTGGCGGCCCTGGCCACCGCCATGACCGGCAACAACCCCATCTCGGGCATGACGCTGGTGACCCTCATCGTGGGGTCAACCCTGCTGGTGTCCGTCGGGTTGGCGGGCGACTTCGGGAAGTTTGCCGCCATCGTCATGGGCGCCGTGGTCTGCTCCGCCCTGGCCATGAGCGGCGGGTTCGTCACCGACCTCAAGGTGGGCTACTGGCTGGGATCCACGCCCCGGTACCAGCAGATCTCCAAGATCATCGGCACCCTCTTCGCCGCCGTGGGCGTCGCCCTCACCGTCCTGCTGATCCACACCGCCTACGGGAGCGTGGACTCCGCGGGGGCCTTCATCTCCGGCTTCAAGAACACGGCGGTGGTGCCCGCGCCGCAGGCGAACCTCTTCGCCACCATCCTCTCGGGCATCTTCGACAAGGCGCCGGTCACCTGGGCCCTTTACGGGATGGGCCTGGCCCTGGCCGTCATCCTCGAGATGATGAAGATCCCGCCCCTCGCCTTCGCCATCGGGATGTACCTGCCCATCGAGATCAACACCCCCCTCTTCGTCGGCGGGGTGATCTCCCACTTCGTGGCGAAGAGCAGCAGGGACAAGGCCGTCTCCGAGGACCGGGTCCGGCGCGGGACCCTCCTGGCCAGCGGATTCATCGCCGGGGGCGCCATCATGGGCGTCGTGGGGGCGCTCCTGGTCCTGGCGGACTGGGCGAAGTACATCGACATGGAGCACCTGCGGTCCTCGGACGTCGGACAGATGATCGGCGCGGCGGCCTTCGCGGGCCTCTGCCTTTTCCTCTACCTGAACTCGAAAAGGGCTCGGCCCGTTTCCTGAGGAGACACCGACGATGATATTCCCGGTTGCGCACGAAAAGCAGGTCGTCCGCCGGATGCCCTGGATGAGCATCCTCTTCATCGGGCTGAATTTCGTGCTTTTTCTCCTGTCACACTACAGCGCGCAGGGAACGGAGAAAAAGGCTGAGGAGCAGCTTCAGAAGGTCCTTGATTACTGGCAGGCGCACCCTTGGACAAAGCTCCCACCGGAGGTAACGAAAAACGCCGGCGAAGAGGTGAAACAGTTCGCCTCGTTGATGGAGCAGATGTACAACGAGACCGGGTACGAGCCCAGTCTCGCGGAGCAGAAGAATCACCAGGAAGAACTGAACCGGATGGGGAAGGAATTCGAGTCGGCACTTTTCGAACACCCCTTCCTCCGCTACGGTTTCATCCCGGGAAAGCCCACGCTCCTGGCCTTCTTCGCGTGCATGTTCATCCACGGGGGATGGCTGCACCTCCTTTTCAACATGTGGTTCTTCTATTTGGCCGGACCCTCCATCGAGGACGTCTACGGGAGGACCGGCTTCGTTATCTTCTACCTGGGGACCGGCGCGGCCGCCACCCTGACGCACATGGCCATGTTCTCGAGCTCCATGGTTCCGGTCGTGGGCGCCTCGGGGGCGATCGCCGGCCTGATGGGCGCCTTTCTCGTGCGGTTCTGGCACTCGAAGATCACCTTGTTCTACTTTTTCGGGTTCTGGGCCCGGGGGACCTTCGACGCCCCCGCATGGCTCATGCTGCCGCTCTGGTTGATCGAGCAGGTGTGGTTCGCCTTCTTGATGCAAGAGCAGGGCGGGGTGGGTTACTGGGCGCACATCGGCGGCTTCGTCGCCGGGGCCCTGGGCGCCTGGTTGATCAAGGCTTTGCGGGTGGAGGAGCGGGTCATCGCCCCTGGCATCGACCGGCGGATCGAACAGACCCACACGTCCATCTTCGACCAGGGCCTGGACCGCCTGGCCGCCGGCGACCCCATCGGCGCCCGGGAACCGCTGCTGAAAGCCCTGGAGAAGGACCCCTGCAACCCCGACCTCCTCGAGGCGCTCTGGAAAAGCTACGAGGCCGTCGGGGAAACCCGGGAGGGCGAACGCTACATCCTGGCGGCCATCGAGGGGGAGGTTCGAAAGAATGCCTGGCGCTCCGCCTTTCACCTCTGGAGCGAGCTGGCCCGCCTGTCGGAGAACCGGGGCTCGCCCAGCCTCCGCTGGAAACTGGCGAAGGGGATGAAGACGGCGGACCCCTTCATGGCCGGGGACGTCTTCCAGACCCTCGTGGACGACCCCGCCGCCGGCGAACTCGCCGCCAAGGCCGCCGCGGAGATCCGGGACCTGGTGGAGAAGGGGTATTATCGGGAAGGGGTTTAGGCTGTAGGCTGTAGGCTGTAGGTCCGGAGGGGTTCCCGTCGGCATCGGTATCGGTACCGTTATCTCTTTCAGTATCGGTATCGGTATCGCTATCGCTATCGGTATCGCTATCGCCATTGCCATCGCCATCGCCATCGAACCTGGTCTCGGCCTCTCCTGGCTGAACCCGGACAAAGCTCAAGGGAAGCTCGAAATACCCGAAATACTTTTTGCAGGACCGTCGAAAGTGGCCTCGGAAGGCAACGGGAGACGACCGCATGCTGGTGTGGAAGCAGTCACTAAAGCGCTTAAAACGCTTGACGGCGACGCGACGGCGATCGTTGCGGGGCGGTCCCTGGGTGCGGCCTTCCGGTCCGGGGAGCAGCGGCCGGGAACAACCCGCCTTCCCCGCACCCTTTCAGGGTGCGCTTGATCCCCCCGCCGCCCCGGGGCAGGACGTCTCAACGCAGGGACAAACCCGCCCCGAAGGCGGCGGGAGCAAAGCATTCATTCAAATTTTGATGCCCTCGTAAAAAGCCTTGATTGTGATCTCACAGAGGCACAGAGGCACGGAGAAGAATCATAAGATTTGTTGATTCTAATAATTACGATTTGCATTTCTCCGTGCCTCCGTGCCTCTGTGAGAGAAAAGGACTCTTTGTGAACGCATTAAATTTGCATAATTTGACAAAGACTATACAAGGTATGACAGCCTGAACCCCTTTCGATTGCGATTGCGACTGCGATACCGATACCGATACCGATTCCGACCCCGATACCGATAGCGACTCCGATAGCGATACCGACCCCGATACCGATGGGAACCCCCTCCGGACCTACAGCCTACAACCCAACCCGGATAAACCGGAGAGAAACCACGGATGAACACGGATGAACACGGATGAACACGGATCATCCGGACGCTCCAGAAAAAAACAGGCGGTCTTTACCTCTCGCAAAGGCGCAAAGACGCCAAGCCTCGCAAAGCCGGAAGCGGAAAAGGGGGATTCCTTTGCGAGGCTTTTCGTCCGGACGTCTTTGCGAGAGACCGGATACGTCGATTCCGGAACCGGATCAGCACCAGTGGGGCATTTTAATCCCGTGGCATGCCGGACGACGCGGCCGGGATTCCCTCCTCCGTCCCCGCATCGGGTTTCCCCGCTCTGAAAGCGGTGGGAGCCCACCGATGATCTCAAATCTTGCTCATTTTGCCAAAGAGCTTACTTCGTAGGGACTACAGCCTACAGCCTAAAGCCTACAGCCTACAGCCTACAACCTGCGTCCCCTCCGAAGCACCACGGCGGAACGGGGGGCCAGTCGGCAGATTTTACGTTTCAAGGCGGGTTCCGCCCCGGGATCGGCGATGTCGTCGGGGGACTCGCGGGCGGTGTCCAGCACGCGCTTCCAGCCCGAAGCCCCGCCCCCGTCGGGGAGTTCGAAGTCGTGGGGCTCCCAGTGCATGTTGAAGGCGAGGTAGAACTCGTCCGTCCAGGGCTCCCCCCGCAGTTGGACCGCCAGGCAGCGGGACTCCCAGGACCAGTCGGGCTCCCCCACCCGGACCCCGTGCCAGACGAATTCCGGGGCCTGGCTCTCGAAACCGGTCCCCGAGGGCCGGCGGCCGCGAAGGATGGGGTATTCCCGCCGGTGGCGGAGCAGGAGCCGGAAGAAGCGGTGGAGGTCCCGGTTCCGCTCGAGGCGGCCCCAGTCCACCCAGGTGATGTCGTTGTCCTGGCAGTAGGCGTTGTTGTTGCCCTGCTGGGTGCGCTCGAACTCGTCGCCGCCGAGGACCATGGGGACGCCCTGGGAGAGGAGGAGCAGCACGGCGAAGTTCCGCGCCTGGCGGCGGCGGAGGGCCTCCACGGCGGGGTTGTCCGCCGTTCCCTCCACCCCGCAGTTCCAGCTGAGGTCGTCGCCGATCCCGTCCCGGTTCTCCTCCCCGTTGACCTCGTTGTGCTTCCGGCTGAAGCTCACCAGGTCCCGGAGGGTCAGGCCGTCGTGGCAGGTCACGAAGTTGATGCTGTGGTGGGAGGAACGCCCGTCGTCCTGGTAGAGGTCGGGGCTTCCCGCCAGCCGGGTGGCGATGGCGCCCACCATCCCCGCGTCGCCCTTGACAAAGCGGCGGACGTCGTCGCGGAAGCGCCCGTTCCACTCGGCCCACCGCCCCCAGTGCGGGAAGGTGCCGACCTGGTAGAGCCCCGCGGCGTCCCAGGCCTCGGCGATGAGCTTGGCCCCCGCCAGGACGGGGTCGCCCGCGATCTGCTCGATGAGCGGCGGGGAGGCCAGGACTTCCCCTTCCCGACCCCGCCCCAGGATCGAGGCGAGGTCGAAGCGGAACCCGTCCACGTGCATCTCGGTGACCCAGAACCGGAGGCAGTCCGTGATCATGTTGCGGACGACGGGGTGGTTGCACCGCAGGGTGTTGCCGCAGCCGGAGAAGTTGGCGTACTCGCCCGTCTCGGGGTCCACGATGTAGTAGACCATGTTGTCCAGGCCCCGGAAGGACAGGGTGGGGCCCCGCTCGTCCCCTTCGGCCGTGTGGTTGAAGACCATGTCGAGGATGACCTCGATCCCGGCGCGGTGGAAGGCCCGCACCATGTCCTTGAACTCCCGGACCGCCGCGCCGGGTGCGGGGTCGGACGCGTAGGCCGCTTTCGGGGCGAAGAAGGAGACGGGGTGGTAGCCCCAGAAGTTCTTGAGGACCTCGCCGGTGAAGGGGTTGACCCGCGGGTTGTCGTTTTCCTCGAACTCGGTGACCGGCATGAGTTCCACGGCGGTTACCCCCAGGTCTTTCAGGTAGGGGATCTTCTCCGCCAGGCCCGCGAAGGAGCCGGGAGCGGCGACGCCGCTGGAGGGGTGCCGGGTGAAGCCCCGCACGTGGAGTTCGTAGATGACGGTCTCGGCCAGGTGGATCCGCAAGGGGTGCTCGTCCTCCCAGTCGTAGCCCTCGTCGGCCACCAGGGCGTAGCGTTTCCGCACCGACCCCCGGCCGGGGCCGCTGGACAGAAGGTGCAGCGTCTCCCCCCAGCGGGAACCCCCGGAGAGGGCGCGGGCGTAGGGGTCCACCAGGATGTCGGCCGGGTGGTACCGGTGGATCGCGGGCTTGTCGTCGGGCTCCCGGACGGCCCGCCAGCCGTACTCGATCCCCGGGTCCAGCCCGCGGACCAGGAGGTGCCAGACGTCGCCGGTCCGGTTCGCGTCCGGGTCCAGGGGAAACTCCAGGAGGGACTCTTCCTCCCCCGGGAGGAAGAGCACCAGGGTGACGCCGGTGGCGTGCTGGGAAAACACGGCGAAGTTGAGCCCCTCCCGGACCGCGCTGACGCCCAGGGGGAGCGGGTGGCCGCGCTGGATCTCGAAGTCGGGGCCGATGACGGAAAACACGGCGTCCCGGCGGGCCCGCCGGTCGGGGGTGAAGGGGATGGTGCTCATGTGGGGTTCCCTCGCATGAGGGGCAGTATGCCACGCCGGGAAGGGCGATTCAACCCCGGAGCGGAGGAAGGGGAACGCATTTTCCCGATCCTCCCGGCGGCGTTCTTTGCTATCATCCGATTTCCGGCGCCTCGAAGGCCCGGGCAGGAGGTGCGGTGTTGGACAAGCGAATCATGCGGGTGACCTTGTTCGTGTTGGCGGCGATTTTTCCGGCGGGTTTCGCGGCCGCCTGCTCCACCTTCAGCTTCGTCTCGGCCGGGCGAACCTACGTCGGCCAGAACTACGACTGGCAGATCGACGAGGGTTACGTGCTGGTGAACCCGCGCGGGGTGGCCAAGAAGGCGCTGACCCTCGAGACGCCCGCCGCCTGGGTGTCGCGCCACGGGAGCGTGACCTTCAACCAGTACGGGCGCGAGTTTCCCAACGGCGGCATGAACGAGGCAGGGCTCGTGGTGGAGGTCATGTGGATGAGCGAGACCCGCTACCCCGACCGTGACGAGCGCCCCGCGGTGAATTCCTCCCAGTGGGTCCAGTACGTCCTGGACACCTGCGACACCGTGGCGGACGTCCTGGCCACCGACGCGAAGCTCCGGGTCGAGGCGGGCTTCAACTCCCCGAAACTCCACTACCTGGTCACGGAGGCCTCCGGTCGCAGCGCGGCCGTGGAGTGGCTCGACGGCCGCCGGGTCGTCCACACGGGGGAAAAGCTCCCGGTGCCCGCCCTGACCAATTCCCCCTACACCGAGTCCCTCGAGATGGCCGGGCTGGCGCCGGGGGGCGGGGCCAAGCCGACCCCCCTTCAGCTCGTGAACTCCCGGGTTCGCTTCACCCGCCTGGCGGGCTCGCTGGCCCTGGCCACCCCCATGCCCCCGGCGCGGGCCGTGGACTGGGCCTTCGGGCTCCTGGACGGGGTCCGGATGACGGCCTTGACGAAGTGGACCATTGTTTATGACGTCCAGGGCCGGGTCCTCCACTTCCGGAGCCAGCGGGCGCCCGCCGTCAAGACCCTCGCCTTCCGTGACCTCGACTTCGCCTGCGGGAAAACCCAGAAATCCCTCGACATCAACACCAGCCAAGCGGGGGATGCGGCGAAATGCCTGACCGACTACACGCTGGAGGCAAACCGCGCCCTGGTCCGGCAATCCTTTGCCCGGACGAGCTTTCTGACCAATCTCCCCGCGTTCCTCGTCGAGTTGGTGGCCCAGTATCCGCTCACCCTGACCTGCGCCGAAACAGCCCGGTAGGCGCTTTAGCGGCTGCGTTCTTGCCAACATGTTGTCGTTTGCGGTTGAGTGCCGAGGCCACTGTTGCCGGCTGATGTCCCTCGTTCCTCCGGGCCCGGGGAGCTTGTTCGTGTGGTTTGTGTGGTTCGTGGTTCCTTTTCCGGTTTGTCCGGGTTGGGTGGTGTTGAACGACAAGGGTTGTCCTTGACTTTGACCCCGGTTTGTCTTAGTATTTTGTTAGAAACGTAAGACGAGGAGGGGGCCATGGTCTCCACGTTGTCCACCAAGGGGCAATTGATCATCCCGAGCGCCGTCCGGAAAAAGATGCGGCTCGATTCCGGCACCCGTTTCAAGGTGGACATCGTCGGGGACAAGATCGTCCTGGAGCCGCTCCGCGAGGACCCGGTGCAACGGCTCTACGGTCGCTTCAAGGGCGAAGATCTCCTGGGGGAGCTGGAGAGGGAGCACGCCAAGGAGTTGATTGGCGATGACGCCGCCGACCTTCGTCCTTGACGCGTGGGCGCTCCTGGCGTTTCTTCAGGGAGAGGAGCCGGCGGCGGCCCGGGTGGCGTTTCTTCTGAGAGCGCATGCCGACAGTCAAGCCGAATTGTTTGTCTCCGTGATCAACCTGGGTGAGGTCTTCTATCGGTTGGGACGGACAGTGGGGGTTTCCGCCGCCGAGAGAGTGATGGAGGACATCCGGGAGATGGGCTTGAATGTGCTGCCGGCCGACGAGGCAACGGTGTTTCATGCCGCCCGCCTGAAGGCGCTGCATCGGATCTCGTATGCGGATGCCTTCGCCGCCGCCGCGGCCGAATCACGGGGTGGGACGCTGGTGACGGGGGACGCCGAACTCAAGGCTGTCGACTGGCCGTTCCCGCTGGAGTTTCTGAGCCGGGAACGTTGAGCCGTCCGGCCCAAGACGGGTCCCACTGATTCACCCTGTTGAAATTGATGGAAAGCCGGATGATCCGATCGGAGTCATCGCTTCCTCCGGGTTTGCTTCTTCTTCGTCGCGGTCGCTCGGTGACGTTCAGAGCGGGCGGCGGCGGGAGAGGTTGGCCCGGAGGAAGGGTTCGGGGAGGTCGAGGCGGCCGAAGCAGACCTGGGCCGCGGCCTTGCAGCCCCCCTGGCACTCCGCGGCGCGGGGGCACGCCCGGCAGATTTCGGGCAGGGCGGCCCGGAAGGGCGACAGGCGTCCCGGTGCGAGGATGTCCGCCAGCGGCTCTTCCCACACGTTGCCCAGCACCGTGGTGGTGTGGTTGCAGGGGCGCACGTTCCCCGCGGTGTCGAGGGTGTGGTAGGCCCGCTCCGTCCCGGCGCCGCAGAAGCCGGTGCTGACCGAGGGGCAGGCGGAGAGGTCCAGGAGGCAGGGCATGAGGGGCACCCCGCAGGAAACGGCGAGGCCGTACTGCCGTGAGGCTTCCTCGGCGGCGGTCAGGGCGTCCTTCACGGCGTCGAGGTCGGGCAGCAGATCGTCCCAGCGCGCGGCCCCCCGGCCGCCCGGATTGACGCGGTTGAACATGACGCCGCGGGCGCCGAAGGCGAAGGCGAGGGCGAGGGTGTCCCGGAAGTCGGCGATGTTGCGGTGGGTGGCCACGAAGACGGTGACGGCCGGGCCGCGGTGCTCCATCAGGTCGGCCAGGGCGGCCAGCACCGCGTCGAAGGACCCTTCCCGGCCGGACAGCGCGTCGTGGACCTCGCGCCGGTGGCTGAACAACGGGAGTTCGAAGAGTCCCACGCCGGCCCGGACGAGCCCCTCGACCCGGCCTTCCGACAGCCGGCGGCCGTTGGTGACGAGGGTGACGCCGGACCCCCGGTCGACGAGGAAACGGACGAGGTCCTCCAGGTCGTCCCGCAGGAGGGGCTCGCCGCCGGAAAGGGTCACGTGGGGGCACTCCGCCTGGTCGAGTACGCGCCCGAGGAGCGGGCGCAGGTCCGCCGGGGCGGCCGTGGGGATGTCCGGCGGGGCGCCGGGGAGGTGCCAGACGTTGTAGCAGTGGCCGCAGGCGTGGTCGCACGCCGTGGTCACCTCGACGATGAGCGTCAGGAGACGGGGACGGGTCATTTGCCCAGGAGCAGGTTCACGAGGAGCCGGGCGGCCTCGGCGGCGGCGGGGGACGCCTTGACCGTCTCCAGCTTCCCGGGCTTGAGCTGCTTCACCCACTGGTTCAGCCACTCGATGTCGCGCGCGAGGGCCGCCCGGGCCTTGTTCAGGGTCTCGGGGGCGACCTGGCCCTGGGAAGCCACCTTGGCGAGCATCTCGGCCTGCTGCATCAGGTCGTGCCGGGGGTGGTACTCGGGGGGGAGGGCGATGTAGCAGGTGGCCTGCGAACGGCGGATGTGGGCGATCCCCTGGTCGAAGGCGAGGCTCATCTCGTCGGCGACGGCCCGCCGGACCACCCCCGCGGCCACCAGCGCCTCGAGCGCGTCCTGGTGGCGTTTCTTCACCTCTTTCTGGAACGCGTTTTCCGGGTAGGACTGCATCCGGCCGTCCCGCAGGTCGAGCCAGCACTGCCGCAGCGCCTTCCATTGCGGGGTGCCCTGAGGGTCCTGGGGCGGGCGCGGCGCGTAGCAGGTGTGGGGCGGCTGATTCGGCGGGGTCTTCGGTGGCGTGGCGGCCTCCCCCTGGCCGGAGACGACCCAGGACGCCAGCGCGGCGCCCAGCATGGAAATGAACTCCCGGCGGTCAGAGCCCATGGCGACCTCCTCGTGTGAGCTGAGACCAGTGTATCACGGATGGCCCGTTTCTGTTCAAGCCCTTTGGCGGGGTGGGGCGCATGACCCGGTGGGAATCATGGGAATCATGGGAGTAATGGGAATAATGGGGAATTATGGGAGTAGGGGAGTTTTGGGGGGCATGAGAGTCATGGGAGTATTGTGGGCAGGGGAGCGCCGGGTGACGGGGGAGCCGTCCTTTGGGTCCCTTTGGTCCTTTAGGTCTTTTGGTCCTTTCCGACCCATCTCTCAGGGGAGAGGCGCCCCGGGGAGGCCCAGCGACAGGCGGCCGTCGTCCTTCAGGAAGGTGAGCGGCAGCACGGGGAATTTCCGGGGCGGCGCGAAGCGCCGGCTGTCGGCGAGGCGGCGGAATTCCGCCCCGGTGAGGGCGTACACCCGGATCACCGGCCGGTCCCAGAGCTGGATGTCCCGGAAGGGGCGCCGCTTCCCCCACAGGAGGTCGAAGAACTCCAGGTTCTCGTAGTAGACCCGACCAGGCTGAAGGAAGACGTAGACGGGGGTCTCCGGCGCGAGGGCGAAACGCAGGTCCGACAGGTTCACGACCCGCATGTCGGGGCGGCCGTACCGGGCCAGGTAGTAGCGGAACACCGCCGGCGTCTCCCCGGCCACGGCGCTGCCGGGCGGGGCCTGGCGGGCGACGGCGTCGACGGCCTCCCGCAGACGGAGGTCGTAGTACTCGTCGTGGGGGAAGTGGGTGCCCGCCCAGCGTGTCCCGCCGCCGATGGGGTTGAGGTAGAGCGAGAAGAAAGGCTGCACGGCGAGGAGAGGGACGGCCGCTCCCACCGCCAGGACCGCCCCGGCCGCCCACCGCAGTCCCGTCACGGAGAGGGCGCCGCGGCGGCGCAACCGCCCGGCGGCCCACTCCGCCGTCGCCACCGCCCCGTACGCGGCGGCCAGGTAGATCAGGGGCGTCAGGGTCAGGGTATAGCGCAGGAACTTCACGCCGGAGAGGGAGTAGGAAAACAGCCAGAAGAAGGCCCAGAACAGGAGGAAGCTCGGGCCCCGCTCGCGCCACCGGCGGACACTGACGGCCAGGCCCGCGGCCAGCGCCGCGAGGACCGGCAGGGGGAGCTTGACCAGGAGGAAGAGGAAGTAGAAGTACCAGGGCGTCCCGCCCAGGGGCGTCATCAGGATGCTGTTGGGGAACAGCCAGCCGGACATCGCGTAGCCGTGGTGCGTGACGGTGGCCTGCCCGACATAGAAAAAGACCTGGCTCAGGACCTGGGGGCTCAGGACGAGGGGGTTGACCAGCAGGAAGACCCCGGCCATCACGGCGAAGTACCGGAAAAGGTCCCGCCGGCCGTAGCGGTCGGCGGGGTACTGCCCGGGCTGCAGCTTCCGGTGGAGCCAAAAGAAGAGGAGGGTCAGTCCCCAGAAGTGCGGGAAGTACTTCGAGGTCAGCATCAGGCCGAAACACGCAGCCGAAAGGTAGTAGAACCGCCGTTTCCGCCGGGGGTCGTCGTCGGGGGTCGTCTTCATCCGCAGGTGGCAGTAGAACCCCCACAGGAAGAAGAAGACGAGGAGAGTGTCCTCCTTGGCGATGCGGTTGACGGCCGCGGCGTTGAGCCCCAGGGCCCACAGCAGGGCGGCGAGGAAGCCCACGGGGCGGGAGAAGAGGGCCGCCCCCAGGAAGTACAGCGGGAGGGCGGTCAGCGCCCCGAACAGGACGTTGGGGAAGCGGACGGCCGTCTCCTCCGGGATGAAGGGCTGCCCGGCCGGGTCACCGACGCGGGCGTTGCAGAAGTCGGCGAAGGCCACCGAGACCAGGATCAGGTTCTTCATCAGGAGCGGGTGCTCCACGTTCACGGCGAAATCGCCCCGCTGGTAGCTTCGCACCGCCTCGATCTTGTTGACCTCGTCCTCCGCCAGTCCGCTCTGGCTCAGTTCGGGAAGCCGGACGGCGAACCCGGCCAGGACGACGGCCAGAAGGGCCAATACGGTGACCCTTCGCCCGAAGGCGATGTCCTGCTTGCTGGGCTGCATTGTATCCGTCATGACCTGTCTGCCTGTTTTCATGGGGTCCCCTCCCCCTCTTTCCGATCGGCTGGGTGTCGCCCGGTTCATCTCGCCTCCCTCCCTTCGGGGCCTGCGAAGGGCCCCGACAACAACCCGCGGCGTCATCCCCGACGGCCGCCGCGGATTTTACCTTAAATCGGTCCCGGCGTCTTCCCCCTTTTTCGAGGGGGTGACGCGGAAGCCGCTTCCCGCTCGAGCCCGATTTCGCCCCGCTTCTCCCAGAAGGGGACCAGGAGGTTGGCCACCCGGAGCAGGCTGTCCTGGAGTTGACGGAGTTCTCCGGGGGCGACAGGGGAAAGGATGTTGTGCAAAAACCCCGCACAGTCCGGGATGAAGGACCCCATCATCTCGGTTCCCTTGTCCGTCAGCCGGGCCAGGCGTTTGCGGCGGTCCATGGCGTGCTCCACCCGGCTCACCAGGCCCTTCCGGACCAACCCGTCCACGAGCCCCGTGATGTTGGCGGGGCTGACCCCCAGTAACTCGCCGATCTCCCCGAGCGTGCATCCGTCCTTGTCCCGGACGAAGAGGACCACCATCACGTCGAGGGACGGGGGAGTGACTCCGTAACGGACCATGGCCCGTTCCATGACGGCGTAAAGGAGGTGGTAGGCGTTGGACAGCGCGCCGACCATCCCGACCGTGGTGTGGTCGAGGTCGGGAAAGCGTTTTGCAAAGACCTGCCGGGCCTCCTCGAAGAGTTTATCGCGCATGCGTCCCTCCTTTGTCGCCAGGCTCGACGGACGGGTGCTTCTGGTCGTTCGTGTTTCCGGTGAACAGGTGCAATTCCTTCACTCCCCCGGCTTTTTCGTGGGAGGGGCCGACGTTTCGGCACTTTTCCCCGGCGATTCCGCCGGTCCGGATGCGCCCCCGCCCAGCACCTTGTAGAGGGAGACGAGATTGACCGCGCGGGCCAGGCGGAGGGTCAGCATGCGCTGCTGGGCCACGTAGAGCGCCCGCTGGGCGACCAGGACGACCAGGTAGCCGTCGATGCCTTCCCGGTAGCGGGCCTCGGACAGGCGAAAGGTGGCTTCGAGGGAATTCACCAGCGCCTGCTGGGCCTCCTGCTGGGCCAGGAGGGACTTGCGGAGTTCCAGGGCGTCGCTGACTTCCCGGAAGGCCGATTGGATGGCTTTCTCGTAGGTGGCGACATAAATTTCGCGATCCACCTGGACCGACTGGTAGTTGGCCTTCCGGGACCCGTAGTCGAAAATGGGCAGGACGACCTGTGGGGCGAAGTTCCAGGTCCGGGACCCGAACTTGAACAGGTCGAGCAGGTCGCCGCTCATGAAGCCCAGGCCGCCCGTCAGGGTGATCCGGGGGAAGAAGGCCGCCCGCGCCGCCCCGATGTTGGCCTCGGCGGCCTTCAACTGGTGCTCGGCCAGGAGGATGTCGGGACGGCTCAGCAGCACCTCGGAGGGCAGACCCGGGGAGACGTCCTTCACCTTCCCGGCGGTCTCCAGGTCCTCCGGCAGCAGGTCGTCCGGCACGGCCGCGCCGACCAGGAGGTCGAGGGCGTTCCGGTCCAGTTCGATCTGCCCGGTGTAGCGGGCGATGTCCACCCGCGCGGCTTCCACCTGGCTCTCCGCCTGGCGGAGGTCCAGTTCGGACGTCATCCCCATGTCCACGATCTTCCGGATGAGGTCGCGGGAGGCCTGCTGGGTCTCCAGCGTGGCCCGGGCGAGCCGAAGGTTCTCCCGGTCGGCGGCCAGGGCCAGGAAGGTCTCGGCGACGGCGGCCACCAGCGAGACCTGGGTGGCGGAGCGGGCCTGTTTCGTGGCGAGGTACTGTTCCAGCGCCGCGCTCTTCAGGCTGCGGATGCGCCCGAAGAAATCCGGTTCCCAGGCGGCCACGCCCAGGTTCACGTTGTACTGCTGGACGGTCTCCCCCTGGCCGGTGGCGGACATCCGCCCGGGCAGACGGTAGAACTCGGCGCCTCCGGACACGCTGACCGTCGGGTAGCTTTCGGCGCGCTGGATCCGGTACAGCGCCTGGAACTTGTCGATGGCGAGAGCGGCCGCCCGCAGGTCGCGGTTGTTCTTCAGCGCCAGGTCGATCACGGCCCGGAGTTTGCCGTCGACAAAGAACTCCCGCCACTGCGTTTCGGCGGCCAGGGGTGCGCCTTTTCCGGCGGCGGCCCCGGTGTCGGGCCAGGCCGAGGGAACCGGGACCTCCGGGCGTACGAGCTTCGGGGCGCGCGGGCACGCGCTCAGGAGAAGCATCATTCCGAGGAGGGGAAGGTATTTATGCATCATGGGAGGCCTCCTCCGACAGGGTCTCCGCCGTCGTGCCGGGCGGGACGGTTTTTCTCCCTCTCCGCCGCCCGAAGATCTGGACGACCAGCACGAAGAAGAGGGGGATGAAGAAGACGGCCAGGAAGGTGGCGGTGATCATTCCGCCCAGGACGCTGGTTCCGATGGCCTGCTGGGCGCCGGCCCCGGCTCCCGCGGCGAGGGCCAGGGGCAGGACGCCGAACCCGAAGGCCAGGGACGTCATGAGGATGGGCCGGAGCCGGAGCTTCGCCGCCTCGAGGGTGGCCTCCACCAGGCCGGCGCCCGCCTCGATGCGGATCTTGGCGAACTGGACGATCAGGATGGCGTTCTTGGTGGTCAGGCCCAGCACGGTGAGCAGACCGATCTGGAAGTAGACGTCGTTGGGCAGGTCGCGCAGGGTCGAGGCCGCCACGCCGCCGATGACGCCCAGGGGAAGGGCCAGCATGATGGAGATGGGGATGGTCCAGCTCTCGTACAGGGCCGCGAGGACCAGGAAGATGACCAGGATGGAGAAGGAGTACAGCAGTCCGGTCTGGGCCTGGCCCATCCGCTCCTGGTAGGAGATGCCGGTCCAGTCGAAGCCGAAGCCCCGGGGCAGCTTCGCCGTGATCTCCTCCATGGCCTGCATCGCTTCGCCCGAACTTCTCCCGGGAGCGGCCTCCCCCTGGAAATTCAGGGCCGGGAACGCGTTGTAGCGCTCGAGGCGCGGGGATTCGTACACCCAACGGCCCGTGGCCAGGGCCGAAACGGGGACCATGGCGCCCCGGTTGTTCCGGACGTAGAGCCGGTCCAGGTCCTTCGGGAGCATCCGGTAGGGGGCGTCCCCCTGGACGTACACCCGCTTGACCCGCCCGCCCTGGATGAAGTCGTTGACGTAGGCGCTGCCGAACAGGGCGGAGATCGTGGCCTGGATCGCACTGACGCTCACGCCCAGCGTGCCGGCCTTCTCCCAGTCGATATCCACCTTGTACTGGGCCACGTCCGGCATCCCGTTGGGCCGGACGGCGGTCAGGCGGGGGTCCTTGGCGACCTCGCCCATGAGCTGGCCGCGGGCTTCCATCAGCCGGGCGTGGCCGAGCCCGCCCCGGTCCAGCAACATGAAGTCGAAACCCTTTGCCGAACCCAGTTCGACGACGGCGGGGGGCGGGAACGCGAAGGCCAGGGCGCCCCGGATCCTGCCGAACTCGCCCATGGCCTTCCCGGCCACCGCCTTCACCTTGAGGTCCGGGCGCTGGCGCAGGTCCCAGTCCCGGAGCTTGATGAAGGCCATGCCCTGGTTCTGGCCCCGGCCGGCCATGCTGAAGCCGGAGATGGTCATGACGGACTCCACGGCCTCCTTCTGGTCTTCGAGAAAATGGCGGCGGAGCCGCGTCATCACCGCGTTGGTCTGCTCCATGGTGGAACCGGGGGGGAGCTGCACCAACGACAGGAGGATGCCCTGGTCCTCGTCGGGAAGGTAGGCGGTGGGCATTCGCCGGAAAAGGTACCCCAGTCCGCCGACGATGAGGAGGAACACCAGGACGTAGGGAAGCTTGACCGCGATGAAGTGCCCCACGACGCCCGTGTAACGGTCCCGCAACCAGAAGAAGCAGCGGTCGAACAGCCGGAAGAAGGGCCGGAAGAGCCGGAACCCGCCCTCCGCCGCCTCGTGCCCCTTGGGCACGGGCTTGAGGAGGGTGGCGCAGAGCACCGGGGAGAGGACCAGGGCCACCACCACCGAAAGCAGCATGGAGGCGATGACGGTGATGGAGAACTGGCGGTAGATGACGCCCGTGGAGCCGGGGAAGAACATCATGGGGGCGAAGACCGCGGACAGCACGAGGCCGATGCCCACCAGCGCGCCGGTGATCTGCTCCATGGACTTGCGGGTGGCCTCCTTCGGGGAAAGGCCTTCCTCGCCCATGATCCGCTCCACGTTCTCCACCACGACGATGGCGTCGTCCACCAGCAGGCCGATGGCCAGGACCATGGCGAACATGGTGAGCATGTTGATGGAGAACCCGAACAGGGCCAGGACGCCGAAGGTCCCCAGGATGACCACGGGCACGGCGATGCTGGGGACCAGGGTGGCCCGCAGGTTCCCCAGGAAGAGGTACATGACCAGGAACACCAGGACGATGGCCTCGATGAGGGTCTTGATCACCTCGTCGATGGCCACTTTCACGAAGGGGGTCGTGTCGTAGGGGTAGATGACCTTCATCCCCGCGGGGAAGTAACGGGACAGCTCCTCCATCTTGGCCTTCACGGCGTCCGCCGTGTCCAGCGCGTTGGCCCCCACTTCCTGCCGGACGGCCAGGCCGGCCGCCGGCTGGCCGTTGTAGCTCACCTTTGAGTCGGCGAACTCGGTGCCCAGCTCCGTCCGCGCCACGTCCCGGACCCGCACCACCGACCCGTCGGGGTTGGTGCGCAGGGGGATGGCCCCGAATTCCTCCGGGGTCTTCAGGAGGGACTGGACCAGGATGGAGGCGTTGAGACGCTGTCCCGGCATCGACGGCTCGCCGCCGAACTGGCCGGCGGACACTTCCACGTTGTAGGCCCGGATCCCCGTCACCACGTCTTCCGGCGTCATGTGGTACTGGATGAGTTGCTCGGGGTTGAGCCAGACCCGCATGGCGTACTGGGACCCGAAGGCCTCCACCTCGCCGACGCCCGGCACCCGCGCCAGGGAGGGCTGGATCTGGGAGATGGCGTAGTCGGACAGGTCCCACTGGTCGATGTCTTTTCGCTCGGAGGTGAGGCCCACGATCATCAGGTAGTTCCGGGTGGACTTGCTGACGGTCACCCCCTGCCGCTTGACCACCTCGGGCAGCATGGGCAGGGCGAGCTGGAGCTTGTTCTGCACCTTGGCCCAGGCCAGGTCCGGGTCGGTGCCCGGGGCGAAGGTGAGGGTGATGGCGCCGGCGCCCGAGGAGTCGCTGGTGGAGGACATGTACAGCATCTTGTCCAGCCCGGTCATCTTCTGCTCGATGATCTGGACGACGCTGTCCTCCACGGTCTTCGCCGAGGCGCCGGGGTAGAAGGCGGTGATGGCGATGGACGGCGGGGCGATGGGCGGGTACTGTGAAACGGGGAGGTTGTGGATCGCCAGGCCGCCCGCCAGCATCATGCAGAGGGCGACGACCCAGGCGAAGACCGGACGTTCGAGGAAGAACCTGGACATGACGGCCCCCTAGCGCTTCGGCGCGTCGGCAGGGGTGTCGCCGCCTTCCGTCTTCGTGCCGGGGGCTGGCCCGGAGAAGGGGACCACCTTCACCTTGGCGCCCACCTTGGCCTTCTGGAAGCCCTCGACCATCAACCGGTCGCCGGCGGCCAAGCCCCGGGTGACGAGCCACTGGTCCCCCATGGCCCGGTCCAGAACGAGTTCGCGCTGCTCGATCTTGTCGTCCGCACCCACGACCCAGGCCACGGGCTTCCCCTTGGGGTCCCGGGTGACCCCCTGCTGGGGAACGAGGATGGCTTCCTCGCTCGTCCCTTCCTCCACCACTGCCCGGACGTACATCCCGGGCAGGAGGACCTGTTTCGGGTTGGGAAACGCCATCCGCAGCGTGACCGACCCGGTCGTGGGGTCCACCGTCACGTCGCGGAACTGGAGGGTGCCTTCCTCGGTGTAGGGGGACCCGTCCTCCAGCAGCAGCTTCACCGTTCGCCGGCTCTTGCCGTCCTGCTTGAGCTGGCCGCTCTCCAGCTTGCGGCGCAGGCGCAGCAGTTCCGTGCTGGCCTGGGTCACGTCCACGTAGATGGGGTTCAGTTGCTGGATCACCGCCAGCGGGACCGGCTGGTAGGCGTTCACCAGCGCGCCGACGGTGATGTCGGACTTGCCGATGCGCCCGGAGATCGGCGCCTTGATGGGGGTGTAAGACAGGTTGATCCGGGCGTTCTCCACGGCGGCCCGGGCGACCCCCGCGGCGGCCTTCCGGGCCTCGAGGGCGGCCAGGGCCTGCCTGAGCGCCGCGTCGGCGTCGTCGGCGTCCTGCTGCCCCACCGCCCGGATAACGGCGAGCCCCTTGAGACGCTCCGCCCGGGAGCGCAGGGCGGGGAGGTTCGCCTCGGCCACCTTCAGGTCCGCCTCGGCGGTGACGAGGGCGGCCTGCGCCTGGTCCAGCGCCGCCTGGTAGGGCGTCGGGTCGATCTGGTACAGCAGGTCGCCTTCCCGGACGTTCGCCCCTTCCGTGAAGTGGCGCTTGAGGATGATGCCGTTCACCTGGGGGCGGATCTCGGCCACCAGGTAGGCCGACGTCCGGCCCGGCAGCTCGGTGGTCAGCACCACCGGCCCGGTGCGGACGGTGACGACGGCGACCTCGGGGGGTCCCGGCGGCGGCGGGGGGGCCGGCTTCTTCGCACAGCCGCACAGGAAAAGCCCGGCGAGGAGGATCCCGGAAAGACCGACACGCTGGATCCTGGAAAAAATCGTCATGGGGGCGCTCCTTTCGAGCCTCTGGATGCCGGTTGAACCGGCCTCCGACACCCGGTGCCGGGACCTTCCCGCCGCCGGGCGGTCGAGGCGCCAGAATATTGCTACGTATACGAAACGTCAAGGGAAAAAATATCAAGGAATAAAATTTAGTATTTCCCTCCGGTTTACAGTGAAAGCGAAGACGCTCCGGGGCATTTCGCCGCCGCGGGGCGGGCAAATCAAGTCCGACCGATCCGACCGGTCCGACAAGTCCGACAAGTCCGACAAGTCCGACAGGTCCGACAGGTCCGACAAGTCCGACTGGTCCGACCAATTCACCCGACCCGGGTCTTCCCCCGCTCGGCGACGGTGCAAAGGGTCCTTGTTTTTGGTATGCTACCCTCTTGAATCCCCGGGTTCGAGGAGGGCCAATGAGCGGATGGGCGAAGCGGATCGTGGAGACACCAGCCGGGGTGGACCCCCTCCTCGCGCTGGCGCGCCGGCAGGAGGCCGAGTGGCCGCAGTTGGCCGGGGCGCGCCGGCGGTGGGTGGAATCCCGCTACCGGGAAATCCGCCTCGGGGCCTTCTCGGTTTTCCTGCAGTTCAACCCGTCCCGCGAGGTGAACGTGCTGGCGGACCCCTCCCCGGCGTCGGTCCGGGAGCGGCCCTGCTTCCTGTGCGAGGTCAACCTGCCGCCCGAAGAGCGGGGAGTCGACCTCGGGCACGGTCTGCTGGCCTTCCTGAACCCTTTCCCGATCTTTTACCCGCACCCCACGCTGATCCACCGGGAGCACCGCCCGCAGGCGATCGCGGGGTTCATCGGGCCGATGCTGGACCTGGCGGCGCGCTTTGCGGGGCGCTGGACGCTGCTGTACAACGGGCCCCGATGCGGGGCTTCCGCCCCCGACCACCTGCACTTCCAGGCCTTCCCCCGCTACGCCACCCCCCTGGAGACGGACCGGTACCACGTGCGCCGGAAGTCCGCGCAATCGGCGTTTTTGGACCCCCTTCCCCCCCTCCGGGGGGCGGAGCTTTACACGCTCCGGGACTACAACCGCCTCGTGCTCGTCCTGGAATCGCCCTCCGCGAAGGTCCTGGCGGAGGCCTTCACCGCCCTGGCGGACGCCCTGCCGCGCCTCCCGGCCGGGGGCGACGCCTGGGCCCCGGACGAGCCCCCCGTGAACCTGGCCGCCTGGGCCGAGCCCGGGGGCGGCCTCGTGCTGTGCGTCTTCCCCCGCACCCGGCACCGGCCGGCCGGCTACCACCTCCCGCCGGAAGCCGGCGGACGCCTGGTCAGCCCCGGCCTGATCGACCTGGCCGGGGTGGTGGTCACCCCCCGGCGGCACGATTTCGAGACCCTCACGGCGGCGGAGATCGAGGGGGTCTTCGCGGAGGTCTGCCCGCCGGTGGAGGACATCCGGGCCGTCGTTGCCGCCGCCGCACGGCGCGGCGTGGCGGCGGGCGGCGAACCGGCCCCGCCGGCGGATCGGCGGCTTCCCTCGACGCCGTCGGCGGAGCCGGAGCTTCGGGTGGGGCTGGCGGAAGACCGCGAGGCCCTGTCGATCCGGTTGGACGGGGCGTGGAGGTTGGGCGGCGAGACCTTGCCGCCCGGGGCTTGGTGTGTCCGGCCCGCGGACGGGCGTCTCCGCCTGGAGAGCCGCGACGGTTGCCGGCGGGTAACATCGGCCCCCGCCCGGCTGGAGCCGGCGGGCCCCCAAAGCCGTTTCCTGCTGGAAAGCGTGGCCGTGGGGCTCGATTTCCACTGGGAGTTCCGGGAGGACCTGGTCTTCGAGGGCGCCCTGGAGGTCCTCGAACGGGGCGGCCGGCTCACCGCCGTCAACCGGGTGCCCCTGGAGCGCTACCTGGAGAGCGTCATCGCCTCGGAGATGCACCCCGACGCCCCGGAAGCGTTCCTGGAGGCCCACGCCGTCATCTCCCGGAGTTGGGTCCTGGCGCAGCTCCTGGGGCGGGCCGAGGGGGAGGGCTTCAACCCGGCGATCCTCCCTCCGCTGGACGTCCTCCGTTGGCGGTGGACGGACCGGCAGCGCCACGGGGACTTCGACGTCTGCAACGACGACCACTGCCAGCGCTACCAGGGCGTGCTGCGCGTCTCCAACCCCACGGCGTGCGGGGCCATCCGCGCGACCCGGGGGCAGGTGGTCCACGACGGGGTCTCGGTGGTGGACACCCGCTTCTCCAAGTGCTGCGGCGGGGTCAGCGAGGTCTTCCGCAGCGCCTGGGGCGACGTGAACCTGCCCGGCCTGGTCCCGGTGCGGGACGACTGGCCGGGGGGGGAGGCCGTTCCCGACCTCACCACCGAGGGCGCCGCCCGGGCTTGGATCGAGGCGTCTCCCGAAGCCTGCTGCAACACCCGGGACGAGGCGGTCCTGCGGCGGGTCCTCCCCGGCTTCGACCGGGCCACCACGGACTTTTACCGCTGGGAGCGGACCGTGCCGCGGGGCGAACTGGACGAGCTCGTCCGGTCGAAGGGCGGCTGGGACCCGGGGCGCCTGCTGGCGATCGTCCCCCTGCAGCGCGGCGCGTCGGGGCGGCTGGTCCGCGTGCTCCTGCGGGGCGAAGCGGGGGACCTCGTGGTGGGGAAGGAACTGGAGATCCGCCGCGTCCTCTCGCGAACCCACCTGTTCAGTTCGGCTTTCACGGCGGAGGCCGTGGGCGACGACGGGGGGGCCCCCGCCGCCTTCCGTTTCCGGGGCGCGGGGTGGGGCCACGGGGTTGGCCTCTGCCAGATAGGCGCGGCCGTCATGGCCTGCCGGGGCGCGGACGCCGCAACCATTCTCGCCCGCTACTTCCCGGGGACGACGGTGGAGAGGCTCTATGACTGAAAGGAACTCGGGGAAGGACGAAAGGACCAAAAGGACATAAAGGACCAAAGGGACCCAAGGAACCCATGGAACCCATGGAGCCAAAGGGACCCTTGGAACCCGGCTCCCGGGGTGACGCTTCGGCCGCGGTTTCATTCCGGAGAACCCCTTGCGTCTACACGCTCCGCCACCCTCTGCCGCCATGCCCGATCTTCCTGCAGGCGGGACGGCGGGTGGGATGCTATAATATTTCATGCCAAGTCTCGCCCCGGGACGTGCCGAAGCCTTGCGCCCGCCGATTTCCCGGAAGGGGGCTTTTCGGAGAACCCATGAAGACGCTTTTCTCCCGCCTTCTTGATCACCCCCTGGCCCTGGTCCCCCCCGACCTGGAAGGCTCACGGGAGGGGCGGACGCTCCTGGTGTGGGGGAACGTGCCCCACTGGATGGTGGTGGACGGGGAGATGCGCGACTACCTGTTCGCGCTGGACGGGTCGGGGACCGCCGGCGAGGCGCTCGGGGCCCGCCCCGGGTCGACCCGGAGGGCGGTGGCGGGCGTGTTGCGGACGCTGATGCGCCTCGGCATCGTCCGTGAGCCGGCGGGGCGGGGGAGACGGGCCGAACGGGAGCCGGATTTCCCCCCCCGCATCGAGAACGCGGCCTGGAACGTCACCGCGGCGTGCAACCTGCGTTGCCGCATGTGCTATTTCCAGGCGGACGACCCCGAAGCGATGGGGCCCGAGCTGGAGGCCGACGAGGTCCTGCGGGTCCTGGACGGGGCCCGACCCTTCCTGGTCCGGTGTCCGTGGCTCTTCCTGCTGGGGGGGGAGCCCCTCCTCCGCCCGGAGCGGGTGCTGACCGTGGCCGAGGGGTGCCGGAAGCGGGGCATCCGGGCCCAGGTGTCCACCAACGGGCACCGGGTCACGCCGGCCTTTGCCGACGGGGCCCGCACGGCCGGGCTGGAGGTGCAGGTGTCCCTCGACGGGCCCGACGCCGCCCTGCACGACGCCCTGCGCGGGGAAGGGAGCTTCGCACGGGCCGTGGAAGCGGTGCGGACCCTGGCCCGGCACCGGGTGCGGGTCCTTGTCAGCATGGTGTGCACGGCGGACAACCTCCCGCACCTGGAGCGCTACTTCGAGTTGGCCCGGGATTTGGGGGCCCGGGAGGCCCGGTTCATCCCCCTCAAGCACATGGGGCGCGCCCCGGAAGCGGCGGTCCGGGAGGCGCCGTTGCCCGAGGCGGTCCGGGCGGCCGCGGGCCTGTTCCGGCGCCGGAAGGACCTGGCGGGCCTCGCCGGCCGGGACCTTTTCTCCATCCTGGCTCACACCTGCCGTCAGTCGGTCCGGCGGGAGTCCTGCGGAACGGGGAGCCAGACCTTCCTCCTGGATGCGGACGGTTCCCTCTACCCCTGCCTGAACACCCGTCACCTGTCGATGCGCCTGGGGAACGTCCGGGAGCCGGGGTTCGACTTCGCCCGCTGGTGGCGCGCGTCGGAGGGCCTGGCCCGCCACCGGGGGAAGACCCGGTTCGCCGCCCTGGATGCGTCGTGCGCCTCGTGCGCGGTCCGGCACTGGTGCCTGGCGGGGTGCCGGGGGGAGGCGTTCGCCTGTACCGGCTCCCTGGCCGCCCCGCCGCCGGGGTGCGCGGGGCACCGGGAGGCCGTCCTGGAGATGTTCTGGACCCTGGCCGGAAGCCCCGGCCTGCCGGGTGGGCCCGGCCAAAGCTGCTGAAGAGGAGGCGAACACCATGAAAGTCCATGCCCAGGGAACACCCGTGACCAAGGCCGTCCAGCTCCACCTGGCTTACGTGGCCGCTGCGGTCACCACCGTCAACCCCGTCGTCTTCGGCTCGGGTTTGGGTTTCATGATCGCCGCGGTCTGGCTCGCGCTGCACGGGCGGTGGCGGGGACGGAAAGAACGGGCGGTGGTTCGGCAGGTGCGGCGAGGACTGTTTTACCTTCTGATGATGATCGGCCTGGCCCTGGGCTTCCTGGCTTTCGGGCGCGAGCCCCCCCCGCCGGGGCCCATCCGGATCGAGCAACTCTACCGCCTGGTGAGAGCGGGCCTGGCGGAGCAGCGCTATCTCCAGGGGCCAGGGGAGGGGAGACGCTTCGGAAGCTTCGAGGAACTGGTTCAGGCGGGCCTGCTGACCCCCGACTTCGGGAACGGGGGCGCCGAGAACGGGCGAAGCATCGTGTCCATCACCTGTCATGAGGGGTTCATATGGATATTGTCCGGATACCAAGGCAACTTGGAATATTCTTTGTCTTTGAACAACGAGGGGGTGATTTGCGACTATGCCCGCACCGAGTTGTTCAGAATTCCGGGATGGGTCTCGCCACGGCCCCTGCCGGCGCCTTGAGCCCGCCGGATCGCGAAGGGCCCCACGGAGGGTTTATCGTGGGACAGGACACCCAACCGGTCGCTAAAGTACCCTCACCCTCCGGGTGAGGGCGCGCTTTCGTGCACCTTGGCAGCTTCTCCGGCGATCCGTTTTTCTTTGCGAACCTGGCGCCTTTGCGAGATCAGGATCCGGGCCGGCTCTCGCCAAGGCGCCAAGCTCGCAAAGGCAGTAAGACAGCAGGAAGACAGCAGGAAGACAGGACCCCCACCTTGCCAGTTGAGTGGGTGTCCTGATCTTTTCTGTTCGTGTGCTTGGTGTGGTTCGTGGTGTCGATGCCGCTACGGCAGCGGCGGCAGGGTGAGCCCGGGGCCTTTCAGGGTCAGGACGAAGCCCCAACCGAAGGGCTCAGAGGCCTTGATCTCGACGACGATCTCGTGGGTGCCGGCGGGGAGGTCCTTCCGGACGGTCTGCGCACCCGGGGTGACCCACCCGCGGGACGGGAGGTCGGCGAAACCCTTGAAGCGCTTCGTCCCCTGGAACACCGATTCCCCGTCCACGCGCAGGGCCACCTCGTCGCTGAAGCCCAGGCCGATTTCCACCTCGCCCGCCTCGGCCAGGGTGAAGGTCCGGCGGAGACGGACCGGCTCCGTCGAGGGCGGCAGGAACCGGCCCAGGTTGACGACCCCGCCCGGTTCCGCAGTGACGACGGCGCCGTCGGGGAGTGTCCACCGCGTCACGGCGTCCGCCGGTTCCACGGGGCGCTCCCCCTTCTCCCGGATCTCCCCGGCCGGGAAAACCCGGAGGTTGCGGAAGTACGCCGGCTGGTAGGTCCACAGGCCGATCCCCCCGGCACCGGGCCCGTGCGCCAGGGTCTCCACCACCAGCGGGGGCTGGTCCCCCACCTGGATCCGGGCACGCCCCTCCCGGACCGTCACCAACAGCGTGAACCACGTCCCCTTGGGGACGGAGGCCGTTTTCTGGTAGGCCGGGCCGTTGAAGAGCTGCCAGGTGTTGGCGCCCCGAAAGACCGGGTCGTACTGGATCGCGTCGGGGAGGCCGGATGCGTGGGGGACGGCGTAGGCCAGTTCGTAATTCGCCTTGTCCCGGGCGTGGAACACGATGCCGGGGTAGCAGGCCCCCTCGGCCAGGACCTCCACCTCGGCCCGGAAGTCCGCCCGGCGGAGGTCCTCGATCAGCACGAGGCCGTCGAGCCGGAGGGCGGGCGTGCCGTCCTTCTCCACGACCTCGGCCGTCCGGGCCTCGAGCTTCAGCCCCGCGACGCCGTCGAGGGCGTGCTCCCAGAACGGCCGGCGGGCGGCCACCTGGTCCTCGGCGAAGGAGAAGTGCATCTGGACCACGACCCACCGGCCCCCGCGCTTCTCCAGGACGCCCGTCCACCGGCAGTCCTTCCAGCAGCCCTTCTTCCCGTGGTAGGTCGCGCAGTCGTCCAGCAGGGCGCTGAACCAGGCCGTGTCGCCGGCGCGGGAACGGCGGATCCGAAGGTCCCGGATCGTGTGGCCCGCGTAGGTGAACTCCGGGTCGTCGAAGATCTTCGCGTAGGCCCGGAACGCTTCGATGCCCCGGACGGTGGAGGCCGAGTCCGGGTGGAAGATGAAGAACGCCGGGTCGTCCGCCAGGGCGTCGTAGAGCCGCTTGAAGTCCTTGGTTTCGAACCAGCCGATGGTGTCGTCAACCGCGGCGGCGATGGCGACTTCGTCCGCGTCCGCCGCGGATGGAGCCGGCGGCGACGCCGGAAATGCGGTCGCGATGGCAGCGAGTAAACACAGTGACCAGGGTGCGGTTTTCATCCGGGGCCTTCCTTTCCCGGCGACGGGCCGGGGGATCACGGTTCACCTTGCGATTACGCGTCATGGCACACCCAAGTGAATCCCGGCCGGGGTCCGACCGTGGCGATCCATCCCTCAACGGACGATCAGGAGTAAGGAACCACGAACCACACGAACCACACGAACGGGAAAGTCAGGGGTCAGGAGACAGAAGTCAGGATGTGACTGAGGAACCACTGATTGCACTAATGTTCACTCATGAGGAGAGGTTCTTGTCAGGCCTTCCGTCTATTAGCCTTCAGCCTATCGACCTTCGACAGCGAGATCGATTCCGATAATCCCGCTCTGCCGGAGCGGGGTCTTGAAAACCGGGTCTGCCTACCAAAATCGCGCTCCGGAGCGGGGGCCGTAAACCGGGTCGGGCTGTCATGACTGCGCTCCTCCGGAGCGGGAACACGCGTTTCCACCCGTACGACCCACTCGCCCGGCAAGGCGGCACGACATCCTCTTTCCGGGCCCTTCCGGCCCATCGGCATCCCCTGGTTATCTCAATCCTCGAGTTCCTCGAGCGATTTGATGGCCCGGTCGGGGAAGGGGACCGACTTCGCCGCCGAGTCGGCGTCCTTAAGCCCGTTGCCGGTGGCGATGACGACGATCTGCGCGTCGCGGGGGAGGTCCTTCCGGACGGCGAGGAAACCGGCGAAGGCCGCCGCCCCGGCGGGTTCGCTGAACAACCCGGTCCGCGAGGCCAGGAAGTGCTGGGCTTCCAGGATGGCCCGGTCGGAAACCGCCACGCAGCGCCCGTCGTTCTCCCGGAGGCGCCTGACGGCCAGGTAGCCGTTCCGCGGGACGTCCACGGAGATGGAGTCGGCCACGGTGGAAGCCGTTCGGGGTTCCCCGAAATCCCCGCTCTCGAAGGCCCGCCTGACGGCGTCGCTCCCCTCCGCCTGCACGGCGTAGATTCGGGGAACACGGGGGATGAAGCCCATCTGGACCAGGTCCAGGAAGCCCTTGTACACGCCCGCCAGGATGACGCCGTCGCCCACGGAGACGAAGACGGCCTCGGGGGCGCGCCCCAGCTGGCGGGCGATTTCCAGCGCCACGGTCTTCTTGCCCTCGATGGTCAGGGGGTTGTAGGCGGTGTTGCGGTTCAGCCCGCCCCGGGCGCGGGTGAACTCCAGGGAAAGGTCGTAGGCGCGGTCGTAGTTGCCGTCCACCAGCACCAGCCGGGCGCCGTACTGCAGGGATTGAATCATCTTGGCGCGGGGGGCGGTCTTCGGGAGGAAGAGCGTGACGTTCAGCCCCGCGGCGGCGCCGATGCCGGCCATGGAGGAACCGGCGTTCCCCGTGGAGGCGGCGGTGACCTCCTTGATGCCGTGCTTGCGCGCGAAAGCCGCCACGAGCCACGAGGCCCGGTCTTTCAGCGAACCGGTGGGGTTGAGCCCGTCGTCCTTGATGAAGAGCCGGGGGAAGCCGAGTTCCTCCCGCAGACGGGCGGGGGCCCAGAGCGGCGTGTTCCCCACGGGGACGGGGGGGTAAAACGCCGGCCCCACCGGGAGGAAGCTTCCGATGTCGACTTCCGCGGGGGAGAGGGGCGACGTGATCTCCCCTTCCGCCGAATCGAGTCCGTCGGGGGTGAGGCGCACCTCCAGGACGCCCCGGAGCGGGCGGTGCGGGAGTTGCCCCGCGGCGCAGGCCGGGCAGACCGTACGGTCCGGGGCCAGGTCGTAGACGGTGTTGCAATCGGTGCACATCAGGTCGAATCGCATGGGGTCTCCTGTGGGGCCGCGGGCTTTTCGCCGGCGGCCCGGTCTTGTTCGTCGGGGGCCCTGCCGGCCGCCGCCGTTTCGAGGTCGAGCGCCATCCGGGCTTTGAGCGCCCGGAGGAAAACCTCCCGGAGCGCCTCGTTCCGGATGGCGGCCGCGCACCGGCCCGCCCAGAGCAAATCCTCCTCGGGCAGGGCGGGCGGGGCGCCGGCGGGGGGCTCCGCAAACCGGCCCGGCATCGATCGGAAGAGGATGTCGCGGACCGTTCCCGGCGGCAGGAAGGCTTCCAGGCGCTCGCGGAAGACGGGCTCCATCCCGGCCAGGTTTCGCTTCCAGGCGGCCCCGCGGACCAGGACCGTCAGGCGCCCCTTGAGGAGCGGGCCCGGCCGCGTGACCTCGAAGAGCTTGACCCCCACGACCCGCCGCCAGAGGGCCGGCAGGACGGCGGCGTAGAACTCCTCCGGCGGGGGGCCTTTCGTTCGGATCAAGTGTTCCAGGATGCCGGCCAGTGCTTCCATTCGCGACTCCCGCCCCATTATCGCACACATCCGCCGGCTCCGGCCGGCAAAGTTGGGGGAGCGGCGGCGGGCTCCCGCCGCCGTCGGGGCGGGGGCGTCCGTGCGGGCCGGAATTGTGTCGAATTCGCCGGACTCATCATCTATAATGGGCCTTTCGGGAGGGCGTCCGCGACATGCAGCTGTACCTGGCTTCCCAGTCCCCGCGCCGGCGGAAGATCCTCGAGGACCTCGGCCTCCGCTTCGGCGTCCTGGACAGTGCCTACCACGAGGTGATCCCTCCCGGGCACCCCGACCCCCCGTCCCTCGCCCGGGAGTACGCCCTGCGGAAGTGGGAGCACCTCCCCGCGGGCCCTCCCCCGCCCGGCCTCGTCATCACGGCCGACACCCTGGTCTACCTGGGGGAGCGGGTGTTCGGCAAGCCCGTCGACGAGCCGGACGCGCGCCGCATGATCACCGCCCTGGCCGGCCGCTCCCACCGGGTGGTGACGGGCCTGTGCCTGCACGCGCCGGACCGGCCGGGGCCCGCGGTGGTCTCCGAGGTCACGGCGGTCCGCTTTGACCGGATGTCCGCCGCGGCGGTCGACCGGTACCTGGCGCACGGCGACTGGCGGGACAAGGCGGGGGCCTACGCCATCCAGGGGTACGCCTCCCTCTTCATCCGGGAGATCCGGGGGTGCTACTTCAACGTGGTGGGTTTCCCGGTGAACCGTTTTTTCCGAACGCTGGCGTCGATGGGCATCCCCCTCGACGCCTTCGACCAACGCTGAACGCGAGGTGAGCATGACATACCGCAACTTCTTTCGTGGGGCCGTTTCCATCGGGCTCTCGGCGCTGCTGGCCGCGGGCGCCGTTTTCGCCGCCGGGACGCCCGGGGCCCCCGGCACGGAGACCCGGCCGCCCGCGGCCGGCCCGGAGTCCGAGGCCGGGATGTCCTATTACTATTTCCTGCGGGCCCGCGACTGCGTCGAGGAGAACGACCCGGCCTCGGCGGAGAAGCTGTTCCGCAAGGCCCTGGCCCTGGACCCCGACAGCGACACCCTGGTGGTGGAACTGGCCATCGCGCTCCTGACCCAGGACCGGAAGCCCGAGGCCGAGACGCTGCTGGGCGACATGCTCAAGAAACACCCCCGGTCGATCCCCGTGCGGAAAGTCCTGGCCGGCCTCAGCGTGAACGCCATCGGGGGCGACTATGCCGCCACCCCGGAGTCGCGGGCCGCCTGGCAGAAGGCGGTGGAAGCCTACAATGCCATCCTCGAGATCGACCCCCGCGACAAGGAGTCCCTCTTCTTTCTCGGGCGCCTCTACTACGCCGCCAACCTCCTCGACCGCGCCGAGGAGTACCTCAAGCGCTACCTGGAGGTGGACCGCAACTCGCTGGACGGCGCCCTCTTCCTGGCCCAGCTGTACCTGAGCCGTGAAAAGTCCGCCGAGGCCCTGGAGGTGCTCAAGCAGGCGGAGACGACCTACCCCGACGTCGTCCAGATCCGCCTGCTCAAGGCCCGCATCCAGGAGAATACCCAGAAGGTGGACGACGCCGAGAAGACCTACCAGGACCTCATCGCGCGCAACGCCTTCGACCCCAACGCCTACCTCAACTACGCCCGCATCCTGCACGAGCGGGGCCTGGACGCCAGGGCCGTCGAGGTCCTCGACGCCGCCATCGCCAACCACGTCCGCAACGCCGACATCCTGACCCTGCTGGGGATGGCCTGCCAGAAGCTGAACCGGCACGACCGGGCCATCCAGGCCTTCCAGGACGCGGTGGAGGAGGAGTCGTCGAACCCGGAGAACATCTACTACCTGGCGGTGGCCTACAGCATGGCGGGGGACTCCATGACGGCCGCCCGGACGCTGGAGCCCGTCCTCACCAAGCTGGACAGCGACCCCTCCCTCTTCGACATCCAGAACGCGGGCGTCTTCAAGCGCGCCGTGGTGTCCGCCATGGTGACCTTCAACCTCGAGGCGGGGCGCGACACCGAGGCCCTCAGCCTCCTGGCGAGGCTCCTCAACGAGTACCCCGAGAGCGTGGACGACGACGTCTACGTCCGGATGGCCGGGGTTTACCGGAAGCGCGGGGAGACCGACAAGGCCCTGGAGACGCTGGCGAAGGGCGACAAGCAGTTTCCCGGCAACCTGGCGATCTTCAACGCCCGGGGCGAGGCCCTCGCGGCCGCGGGCCGGTTGGAGGAGGCCCGGAAAGCCGTCGCGGAGCGGATGGAGAAAGCGGACGACAAGGACAAGGCCAGCCTCTGTTTCGGCCTGGCCTCCGCCCTGATGGAAGCGAAGCGTTGGGACGAGGCGATCGAGGTCGTCAACCGCGGCCTCGCGGCCGACCCGAAACGGAAAGCGCTCCAGTTCCAGCAGGGGGCGGTCCTGGAGCGGGCCGGAAAGTACAAGGAAGCGGAAGCGGTCCTCACCGCTTTCCTGCGGGAGAACGCCGACAACGCCGTCGCCCTCAATTACCTGGGGTACATGCTCGTCGACCTCGACCTGAACGTGGCGAAGGGGATGGAGTACATCCGGAAGGCGCTGGAACTGGAACCCCTGAACCCGGCGTACCTGGACAGCCTGGGGTGGGGCTACTTCCGCCTGAAGGAGTACCCGAAGGCGCTGGAGTACCTTCTCAAGGCCGCCCGGGGCATCGAGGGGGACGCCACCGTCCTCGACCACGTGGGGGACGCTTACCGGGCGCTCAAGGACGACCACAAGGCCCGGGAGTTCTACGAGCAGGCGCTGCGGATCCAGCGCGACCCGGCGGAGCGGGAGAAGATCGAGAAAAAGCTCCGGGAACTCCGGCCGCGGTTGGTGAAGTGACGGCGCGGGGGGAAACGTTCCGGGTCCCTTCACCGGCGGGCTGCCTGGAAGCGGTCCTCCAGTCGCCGGCGTGCGCCGTGCCGGGGTGGGCGGCCGTGGTCTGCCACCCGCACCCGCGGTACGGCGGGACCTTCCTCAACAAGGTGGTGGCCCGGTCCGCCGAGGCCCTGCTGGCCGTCGGCCTGCCCGTCCTGCGGTTCAACTTCCGCGGCGTGGGGGCCAGCACGGGGGTGCACGACGAGGGTCGGGGGGAGGTCGAGGACCTCCGGGCGGCCGCGGAGCACGCACGCCAGGCGACCGGGGCGGCACGCCTCGTCCTCGCGGGGTACTCCTTCGGCGCCTGGGTCGGCCTGCGGGCCATGCCGTCGGTGGAGGGCGCCCGGTTTTTCCTGGCCGTCGGCACCCCCGTGGCGGTCTACGACTTCGGCTTCCTGCGGGGGCAGGCGTTCCCCGCGGGTTTCATCCAGGGCGACCGGGACGAATTCGGGGACCCGGAGGCCGTCCGCGAACTGGTCCGGGACGCCGGGAGCCTGCGATCCCTCGAGATCGTCCCGGACGCCGACCACGCCTTCACCGGGAAACTGACGCAGCTCCAGGCGGCGGTGCAGCGGCTGGCGGGGCGCCCGATCGACCCGGGCCCGTCGGCCGGGGGGGAGAGCGCGTGACCGGGCCGGACCCCAACCTGCCGCAACCCCGGGACACTCACGGGCCGAAGGGTCCGGAAATTAACCTGGGCAACGGGTCTGCGCCCGGTGTCCCCGGCCCGCAGCTTCAGGACACTCACTTTCTGCACGTTCAGGACACTCACGGTTCGGATGGCCTGGAGACCCGCCCGGGAGGCGATTCCGTGCCCGGTCCCCACGACCTGGAGGCGGCCGTCGCGGAAGCCTGCCGGGGCGCGGGGATTCCGGCCTGGGGTGCGGCGCCCGCCCTCCCGATCCCGGGGGCCGACGCCGCCCTGGCCCGCTGGGTCGCGGACGGCTTCCACGCGGGGATGGCCTGGGTGGAGGCGCACCGCGCGGTCCGTGCCGACCCGCGGCGGCTTTTCCCCGAGGCGCTGTCCGTGCTGGTCTGCGTCTTTCCCTGTGAGGACGCCGGCGAGGGCGGGCGGCTCCCGGGTGTTTCCCGCTTTTACCGGGGGGAGGATTACCACCACCGGGTGCGGCGCGCGCTGGAAGGGGTCCTCGACGCCCTTCGGCATCGCTGGCCGGGGCTCCGCGGCCGGGTCTGCGTGGACGCCGAGCCGCTGCACGAGCGGGCGCTGGCGGTCTCCGCCGGCCTGGGCTGGGTCGGTCGGAACGCCTGCCTGGTTCACCCCGCCCTCGGTTCCTTCCTCTGCCTCGGGGAGATCCTGCTCAACGCGGCGCTGCCGCCGGGCGAGCCCGTGGCGGACCGCTGCGGCGACTGCCGGCGTTGCCTGGAGGCCTGCCCCGCCGGTGCGCTGGACGGGCAGCGCCGTGTGGACTGCCGCCGCTGCGTGGCCTGGCACACCGTGGAGAACCGCGGGGTGATCCCGCGGGGGTTGAAGGGGCGGCTCGGCGGGATGCTCTTCGGCTGCGACCGTTGCCAGGAAGCCTGCCCTTACAACGCCGGCACGGTACCGGGGGTTGGGGCGGGCGGGTTCGCGGGGGTCCCGCGGACGTTTCCGCCGGGCGTGGACGATCTGGCCCGGATGAGCGGAAAAGCCTTCCTGCGCGCGTATGGGAAGACCGCCCTCGCCCGCGCGGGGCTCGCGGGGCTGCTGCGGAACCTGGTGGCCCTGTCCGCGGAACTCCCCGGGTGGCCGGGTCACCCGGTCCTGGGGGAGATCCGCCGGCGCCGGCCGCTTGCGGAAAGCCAGTGGCGGGAGTTCTTCGATCCCGGCCCCGCCGGCCCGGGAATCACGGGTTGACGAAACCGGCCGGGATTCCCGGCCTCTCTACTTACGGGGTTCTTTTCAGCGTATTCAGCGTGTTCTGCGGTTGAACCGCGGAAGACGCGGAAAAACGACAATGAACGGACTATTTCTGGAGGGAATGGACATGACGTTATCAAACGGACGGAATCGGCGGAGAACGGCACTTCTCGCGGCCCTGGCCCTGCTGCTGGCGGCGGGGGCGTCCACACCCGTCCTGGCCCTCGACCGGGCCAAGACCGTGGACCGGCTCCGCGAGTCCGTGGAGGTGCTCGGCGAGATCGTCAACATCCCGGAGGACGGGATCCCCGACTCCCTTCTCCGCAAGGCGGAGGGCCTCGTGGTCATCCCGAACGTCATCAGCGGCGCCTTCCTCGTGGGGGCCCGCCACGGCTACGGGATCATGGTTCACAAGCTCCCCGACGGGAAGTGGAGCAACCCCTGCTTCGTGTCCATCTCCGGCGGCAGTTTCGGTCTGCAGATCGGGGGGCAGGCGGTGGACCTCGTCCTGGTGATCCAGAACCCCCGGGGCTTCGAGTCGGTCCTCAAGGACAACTTCACCCTCAGCGGCGACGCCAAGGTGACGGCGGGTCCCGTGGGGCGCAACGCCGAGGCGGGGACCGACCTCCTGCTGAAGGCGGAGATCCTCTCCTACTCCCGGAGCAAGGGCCTTTTCGCCGGGATCTCCCTCAACGGCGCCGTCCTCAACATCGACCAGAAGGCGAACACCGCGTTCTACCAGAAGCTGGTGGGCCACCGGAAGATCCTCTTCGACGCGAAGATGCCCCGGCCCGTCGAGGTCAAGCCCCTGCACACCCTCCTGAAGCCGTACGAGGGGAAATGACGCCCCCCGTGCCCCAGGGGGATCACGGGGCCCGGGACTACGACCTCCCGGACGCCGCGCTGCTCGCGCCCGAGGGCCCCGCCTTCGAGCGGCTCGCCTGGCGGCCGGCGCGGCTCTGCGTGGTCATTGGGCGGGGCAACGACCCCCGCCTGTCGGTGGCGGCGGAGGCTGTGGCCTCCCGGGGCATCCCCGTCTACCGGCGCCCCTCGGGCGGGGAGGCGGTGGTCTTGAGCCCGGCAACGGCCGTCCTTTCCCTGGTGTCCCGGCCCGATCTCCGGCGGCCGTCGCGGGAGTATTTCAACCGGCTCAACGAGGCCGTCCGCCGTGCGCTGGAGGAGTTGGGGGTCGGGGGCGTCGGGACCGCGGGCATCTCGGACCTGGAGATCGGGGGGCGGAAGATCTGCGGGTCCGCCCTCTACCGGAACCGCCACCTCGTGTTCTGCCACGCGGTCCTCAACGTCGCCGAGTCCCCCCTGACCCTCGAGGAACTGCTCCCCATGCCGGGCCGGATGCCCGACTACCGGCGGGGCCGGCCGCACCGGGACTTCGTCACGTCGCTGCACGCGGCGGGGTTCCCCCTCCCGGTCGAGACCGTTGTCGACGCCCTGGTGAAAGCCGTTGACAACCCCGGGAGCGCGGGACGTTCGCCGGCGGGTTCCCCCCAAGCCGGATAGACCGGGGAAATGATTATTGACAACCTTGTGTGTGCGGAGCTATCCTGAACGCGACGATCACTCAAGCAGGCAGGAGGGCCTTATGCCCATCACGCGATGCGTCAGCTTCCCGGTGGCCCTGGGGGCGTCCCTGTCCCTGATCCTGCTGTGGCAGGCCCTGGCCCAGGAGACGAAGCCGGCGGGCTACGTCTCCTCCGCCCGCTGCCGGTCCTGTCACGCCCCCCAGGCGGCGGCCTACGCGAAATCCCGGCACGGGCGGGTGAGGGCGAAGAGCAGCTCCGACCCCCTGTCGAACTTCAAGCGATCGACCGGCTACGACCCGGCCACGGGCAAGTTCGCCGAGGACGGCATCGGCTGCGAGGCCTGCCACGGTCCCGGCGGCAACCATGCGGGGAAAGCGGGCATCGTGAGCTTCGGGGCCCTCAAGGCCGACCGGGCGGCCATGGTCTGCGGCCAGTGCCACTCCCGGGGGAAAGCGAAGGACGGCCGGGCCTTCCCCGCCGGTTACCGGGCCGGGGCGGACCTGAACCTCTTCTGGGTGGCGGAGCGCGGCGCCGCCGTCGACGAGGAATACAACCAGTGGCTGGACAGCAAACATGCCCGGAAAGGCGTCTGGTGCGGGGACTGCCACGTCGTTCACAGCGCCGACCCGCGCAAGCCCCTCACCCCGTCCGATCCGACGCGGTTCTGCGGGTCCTGCCACGAGGGGGCCCGGAACCTGAAGGAACACGCCCCCCACGCGGGCCCGAAGGACACCTGCCTCACCTGCCACATGCCCGACGGCTCCCACCGGTTCTGACGATCTCCCGAGGAGATCGGGCCAGGAGCGGGGGGACCTCGCGGATGGGGACGGTATCCGCGGGGCGTCGCTCCGCTCGCCCCGGGTACTCAGGCCGCTGGCCCGGGCAAAGGGATGATGCGCCTTCGGCGCATCCCGGGGGCTGGAAACGGGGGGGGCACCGCGATCTACTGAAGTGCGGCGGCTGTGGCTGATGTCGGGATACAGACACCCATCTCGGCGAAGGAGCGGGTGCCCTGATTTCCTCCCTCACGCGTGTCCTGATGGGTATTTCAGAGGGGAGTGCCTCACGCGTCAATTGCTGAAATAGTGGATCCTCTTCACCCCATTGGTGATTGTGAAATCAAATACAACATTGGCCTTGACATGAGCGATGCTCGTCTCCTGAAAGCCGAAATTCGGCACGAATCTCCACTGTGTGACGGCTGATTCCGCACAAGATACGACGCTTTTCATCCATTGTCGACGCGTGTTCTCCTCTTCAACACAGTGAACGGCTTCAGCGTCTGCACAGGTCTTGACGACTCGTCCTTCTCGATTTACGATGAAGACAACTCTCGCACGTAAGTGTGTTCCTTCTCTCCTGATCTCTCCGGGAAACTCGGGCAGAATCCTTTTTGACAGACAACAATGCACGAAGTTCGAAAGTGTGACAGGTCTGAATTCCGAGAAATCGCATAGGGTTCTTGTCTCCGGCGTTACATTTTCGTTGCCGGTTGACGGTGGCCTCTTGTCTTCCGTGCCTCTGGCGTTCCCTCCGCATCCCAAAGCGAACAATATCAATGATATATATGCACAGATAGACAAGTCCCGACACAACTTGTTCATCATCTCGCACCGATCCATCGCATTTCAGCTTCACCGATGGTTGTCAGGCATCCGAGGAGCATTATACACCCCCGGCGGCGCGCGGGGGAAATTTAAAACAACCGCTTTTGCTACAAATATTTCACCCCTAACGGGGTGAGGGCGCGGAGGCGCGGGGGAAATGGGTGTCCTGGCCCTGAATCGCGGGTGGGAGTCATGGTCCTGAATCCGGGTGGGTGTTCTGATCCTGAATCCGGGTATCGCGCAGAGGCGCAGGGACGCAGGGCCAATCAAAGCACCCATTTCCACCGAAAACCTCTGCGGGGTTTCTCCGCGCCTCTGCGAGAGACTCAGGAGTCAGGGTCCGGCAGTTGGTTGCTTTCGCGCCTTCGCCCCGCGACGCTCCACAGATTGAACTCCTGACGGAGTTCGGGAGACGACTTCAACCCGCACCTCCACAACGCTTGAATTCCGGGGGGGGCGTCCTCGGGCTTTCCCCTACCCCCGCGCCGGGACGGCGCGTGCGAACGTCTCCGCTGGACGCGTCCCGTTGACTTTTCCAGGGCGGGCGTGTAGGATCGCTTTTCGAGAACGCCACTGCAGGGAGGCCCGCATGCTCGTCCCCGGAGGCCGGATCGGACCCTACCACCTGGTGAAGCGCCTCGGCGAGGGGGGCTTCGGCGTGGTGTGGCTGGCGGAGAAGCGGACGACGCTGGCGGTGACCCGCTTCGCCCTGAAGGTTCCGCTGGTGGAGGACCCCGACGTGGAGGCGGTGCGCCGGGAGGCGGCGGTGTGGCAGCGGGCCGCGGGGCACCCCAACGTGCTCCCCCTCATCGAGGCGGACATCTTCGACGGCCGCCTGGTGATCGTCAGCGAGTACGCGGCGGGGGGCTCCCTGAAGGACTGGCTGGCGGCCGGCGGCGGCCGGGCCCCCTCCGTCGCGGCGGCGGCGGAGATGGCCCTGGGGGTGCTCGAGGGGCTCGAGCACCTGCACGCGCGGGGGATATTGCACCGGGACCTCAAGCCCGCCAACGTGCTGATGCAGGCGGGGCGGCCGCGCATCACCGACTTCGGGCTGGCGCGGGTGCTCAGGAGCAGCGGCCACAGCGCCACGGTGACGGGGACGCTGCCCTACATGGCGCCGGAGGCCTTCGACGGGGAGCGCAGCGAGCGGACGGACGTCTGGTCGGTGGGGGTCATGCTGCACCAGATGCTCTCGGGGCGGCTCCCGTTCCCCTACGACGATATGACGCGGCTCTTCAAGGCCATCCTGAAGGACCCGCCGGGCCCGCTCCCGGAGGGGATTCCCCCGGAACTGCAGGCGGTGGTTTCCCGGGCGCTGGCGAAGGAACCGGCGGAGCGCTTCCCCTCGGCCCGGGCCATGCGCGAGGCGCTTCGCGCCTGCGCCGGGGCCGGAAGTGGCGCCGCCTTCCAAGGCGGCGAAAACCACGGAAGGATCGCCTCCTTCCCAGGCGGCACACTCCCTGAACCCGAACCGCTCCCCCCACCCCCAGCCCCCGACCCCGACGAGACGGGGGAGATGTCGAAGACCCTCCCGGAGCCCGAGGTGGGGGAGACCCTGGTGGCGTGCGCGGTGTGCGGCCGCCCGGCGGAGTCGGGGAAGCTCTTCAGCTGCCCCGACTGCGGCAAGGGCCGGCTGTGCCCGCGCCACCGGGACCCGGAGTGGGGGGTGTGCCTGGTCTGCGCCGGGGAACGGCGGGAGCGGGCGGTGGCGCTGGAGGCCGAGGCGGCGGCGCTGGTGAAGGCGGGGCGCTTCGCCGAGGCCGCCGAGCGCACCGACGACCTTCACCTCCTCCACCCCGCCCGCGCGGAGCGCCTCCGGGAGAGCGTCCGGGCGGCCGCCCAAGCCCAAGCCGCCGCCAAAGGGGGTGCTGCCGGCCGTGGCGCCGCAGGAAGGAACGCCGCCTTCCCAGGTGGCGACTCCCCCAAACCCGAACCGCTTCCCCAAACGCCCCTCACCCCCCCACCGGCCCTACCCCCGGCGCCGAAGCCGGCCCCCAAACCGCCTTCGCCGCCGCCTCCGGCGCCAAAACCGCAGCTCGGGCCGTCTCCCGCCCCTTCTCCGTCGCCAACGATTCCGGCGCAGGCCAAGAGCGCGGCGAAAGCCCCCCGGTCGAGGGGTTCCGCCTGGGGCGTCTTTGCCCTGATCCTGGCCGTGGGCCTGGGGGTCTACCTGCTGGTGAAGATGATGCCTGGGACGGGCGCGGGGGAACCGACCCCGCCCGCGCCGCCGGCTCAAGCCGGGCCGGAAACCGGGACGCCCCCCGCGGGAGCCGTGGGAACGGACGCGGCACCCGTTTCGAAGGTGAAGGTCCCCGCGCCGTCCACAGCGCCGGTTCCAGCCGCCGGCGAAGCCTCTCCGGAACCGCCCGCTCCCGAGAGGAACGTGAAGTACGGCCACTACGTGGACAACGGGGACGGGACGGTGACGGACACGAAGACGGGCCTGATGTGGACGAAGACGGACTCGCGCAAGGCCGCGGGGCGGGGGATGAACTGGGATGAGGCCAAGGCCTGGGTGGACGGCCTCACCACCGGCGGCCACACGGACTGGCGGATGCCGAGCATCAGGGAACTTCAGTCCCTCTTTGACACCTCGTACAAAGTCTTGGCTTATGATAACGATGCGTACGCGCCGCTCAGAATGTGTCCGCTTTTCGCCGCTGGGGGAGCCTATTGGTTCTGGTCGAAAGAGGAGAGTAGCCCGGGCGTTTTCCGCGACATGAGCTTCTACGATGGGAACGTCGGCGAGTACCACCGCGACGTCCGCAACGCCTCCTACGGGGCCCGGGGGGTGCGCTCCCCCGGAAGATGATCGCGAACTCTTCTCTTTCCGCAACCTCCACGCGGCGTACCTCTCCTGCCGGAAGGGGAAGGGGATACACGCCGCGGTGGGGCGGCTCCAGGCCTTCATGCGAAGGGTCACCGCCAACAACTCCCGAAGAGCCTGGTTTTTGAAGCTGGACGTCCGCTCCTTCTTCATCCGGATCGACAAGTCGGTCCTCTGCGACGTCCTCGTGGGGCGGATGGACCGGCGAGGGGTCCCCTGGCGCGAGCCCATGGCCCGGCTACTTGAGGCCGTCCTCTTCACGGACCCCGCGGAAGGGGCCGTCCGGAAGGGGAGGCTGCCGCTGAACCCCCGGGGCCGGGTGCTGGCCCCGGGTCTCGAATGGTTGCGACTTTCTGGGGTACGTGGTCCGCCCCCCCCACCTGCTGGTGCGGCGGAGGGTGGTCCGCGCCTGCCGGGAAAAGCTGGTTGCGCTGGGGAAGGAGTTGGTCCGCCCCTGGCGGGGCAGGGTGTGGGAAAGCCACGACACGGCCGTCACGGGGAGGCTCCGCGCCACGCTGGCCTCCTATCGGGGCCACTTCCGCCACGCCGCCTCCCACCGGATCGTCACGTCTCTGTGGGAACGATTCCCCTGGCTGGAGAGGTACTTCGGGCGGGGTCCCCATGAACGAAGTTCCCACGGGTCGTCCCGGCCCGGGAACGGCAGGGCGGGAACGCGTGAGCGCCCGCCCGGGCTCGGGCCGGGACGAAGGTCGCCGGGCGCGGGAATACAGGCAGCAACACGGTTCCTGGACGACGTCCCCCGCTTTCGGTGTTTCCGCGACCAGGTCGGCTGGTTCAGCCGCCGAATCCAGGAAAACGACACCGGGTCCGGGAAAACGAAGAAGTTCCCGTGTCCGGGTCCCACAGGGTTCGGCAGTTGGTGGCCTTTCGCGCCTTCACTCCGCCGGGATCATACCCGCTGCGTTCTCGTCCTACCTGGATCGTGCCCTTCGCGTCCTCACCCCGTCAGGGGTGAAATGTTTGTAGAAAAGGCAGTTATAAAGATTGTCCTCCCCCGCGCGCCGCCGGTCCGGGAGGGCGCTCCGGAGAACGCTTCACCCCCGGCGGCGCGCGGGGGAAATTAAGATAACCGCTTTTACTACAAACATTACACCCCTGACGGGGTGGGGACGCAGCGGCGAGCGACTCCCGAAGGCGGGAAAAACCGACCCGGAGCTGCAATGCCCCGCTTGTGCCGATCCGGGTTTGGAATCGACGAGAAAGGTCTCTCGCAAAGACGCCAGGATGCAAAGCCTCGCAAAGGGATCTTCCTTTTCCGGTTCCGGCTTTGCGAGGCTTGGTGGTTTTGCGTCTTGGCGAGAGGTTGAGACCGCCTGTTTTTTTTCTGTCTTCTTCGTTCGCGTGGTTCGTGGTTCT